>DTYK01000106.1 GCA_012961925.1 Candidatus Latescibacterota bacterium | reverse complement strand
GCCTTTTACGAAAAGGCTTGGAAGAAAAGGAAGCGAAAAGAAAGGGCAGTCCGAAGCCTTCGCCTGAACCGTCATCGTCTCAGGCTTAAGGGCACTATCCCCTACCTGTCCTTTAATATCCCTGTTATTACATTACTGAGCCTGCCGAACTCCTCCAGGGTCAGGGTTTCTGCACGTCTCTCTAAATCTATCCCTGTGCTATCTGATATCGCTGTGAGCGTATCCTGATCGAGCCCAAGCACCCGGAGTGCGTTCTTTAGCATCTTACGCCTTGTCCCGAAGGCTGCTCTGAGTATCATAAAAAAGCCTTTCTCATCTTTCAAAGGGAAGGAAAGCGAATCGAAAAAGTCGAGGCGGAGCAGGCTCGAGTACACCTTTGGTCTCGGTCTGAAACATTCAGGGGAGATATCGAACAGTAACGCTGGATCCGCATGAAGCCTGACAGCCAAGGAAAGTATTCCATATACTTTACTGCCGGGTTTTGCTACGATGCGATGGGCTACCTCCCGCTGAACCATCAGAATGGCCCTGTCAATGAATTGGTGAGAAGATAGCAACTTGAAGATCACAGGGCTGGTGATGTAATAAGGCAAGTCAGCGACAACCACCATCTTTCCGCTGTCAGTGGCAGGAAGAAGATCCTCAAGGTTTATTTTCAGTATATCCCCTTCCAGTAAGATGAAGTTCTCTGCCGAACCAAACCTCTGCTTCAGAAGATCTGTAAGGCTCCTGTCAATCTCCACTGCGATGACTCTGTCCGCTCGACTGAGAAGAAGTTCGGTCAGTACACCCTTGCCAGGTCCAATTTCAAGAACCATCTCGCATGTATCTATCCCTGCCTCATCCACTACCCTTCGGGCAATGTTCTGATCTACGAGGAAATGTTGACCGAGCCGCTTTTTAGGATAAAAGAGAGCTGCCATTATAGAGTTACTGGTCCTGATGAGACCGTAAGGGGTGAACTCCGTCACCATCGCCGGAGTGTGAATTTACCGTTGTGAAGGACAGCATAAGAGAAGTGGCGGATCCAATCGCCCAGGATGATCACTGTTCTTTCACCTTGATGCAGGATGAATGGAAGATGTATGTGTCCAATGACGACGGCATCAAACCCATTCGAAAACATCCGATGGGCAGCTTCGATGCAGACGGCCTTCAAATCAGAGGGGAGGACAGACGGTCCCCTTGAAGAACGGGATATCAATCTGGCAAGGATAGCTCCCAAATCGGGATGGATCAGGCGGAACAGACTGATTGAAACCGGACTCCGCAAGATCCTTCTTAGGATGCGCGTGCCAGGATCCTTTTCGCAAAACTCGTCGCCGTGTGAGACATAAATCTGCAATCCATGATGTCTTGCATGGATGGGGCCTTTGGATATCTCTGCCCCTACTCCTTCGGAAAGGAATGATCCCAGCCAAAAGTCGTGGTTCCCACCGAGGTAGACAACCTTTGTGCCAGATTTAATAAGGTTATAGAGCTCAAACAGAACCCTCGGATTTTTCTGCGAGGCTACCGATCTATACTCAAACCAGAAATCGAAGAGATCTCCGACGATATACAACGCCTCCGCTTTGCTCTGGAGGCTTCCGATGAAAGATAGCAGTCGCTCTTCTTTGATCTTCTCCCTAACTCTGTCCGCAGAGCCCAGATGGGCGTCTGATATGAAGTATATATCCCCTACCACCTTACTCTCCCAAGATCTTTAGTACAACAGGCGCTTACCTCTGTGTTACGAAGACTATCAAAGTCTTACGATCTTTTCACTCCCGTCCTTCACATGTCGGGTAGCGTTTTTTGTATCGACAATGAGACGGGAGTTAGCCACAATCCAGTCCCAGTCGTAACTGCTGTGATCGGTTGTTATTACTGTACAGTCAGCCCTTGATAAAACCTCTTCGGTGATCTCGATCGAATTCATCTCCGCCAGGTCGGAGGATATGGTCACCACAAATGGGTCGTGATAGGATACATCTGCTCCTCGTGCCTGGAGGAGCCTTATCACTTTAAGGGCTGGGGACATTCGGATATCGGGTACGTCCTTTTTGTAAGTTACCCCGAGAACCAGCACCCTGGAATCCTTGAGGCTTTTGCATCGACTATTCAATGCTTCAGAGATCTTAGCTACCACAAAATAGGGCATTTGCTGGTTTATCTCGCCAGCGAGTTCTATGAACTTGGTATTGAAATCGTATTCCCTTGCCTTCCAGGCAAGATAAAAGGGGTCCAGAGGGATACAGTGTCCACCGATCCCTGGTCCAGGAGTAAACTTGGTGAAACCGAAAGGTTTGGTGGAAGCTGCATCGATAACCTCCCAGACGTCTATCCCCATCCGGTCGCACAGGAGGGTCAGTTCGTTCACCAAGGCGATGTTCACGGCCCTGTAGATATTTTCTAAGAGTTTAGTCATCTCTGCAACCCTTGTTGAGGAGACAGGTATCACCTGTTTCACGAACTGGCGGTAAAAGAGAGATGCCGTCTTGGTGCATTGTTTCGTAATCCCTCCCACGACCTTCGGTGTGTTTTTTATGGAAAACCTCTTATTGCCGGGGTCAACGCGTTCGGGTGAAAAGGCGAGATAGAAATCGTTCCCCGCCTTTAACCCAGTGCTTTCCAGCCTTGGCTGTAGTATCTCCTCAGTGGTTCCGGGATAAGTGGTACTTTCAAGCACTATCATTTCGCCAGGAGCTATGCTTTTTGCAACATTATCTGCGGCCTCCTTTACATATGTCAGTTCTGGCTCTCTGTTATCATTGAGAGGGGTGGGGACACAGATTACCTTCACATCTATCCCTTTAAGTCCTGTCATGTCCCCGGTGGCTTTCAATGTTCCATGGGCAACCAGGTTCTCGATTGTCTCCGACAGCACATCAGTGATATAAGACCTACCGGCGTTTATCTTTTCTATCCTTTCAGGATCTGTCTCGAATCCCACCACCTGGAAACCTGCCCTGGCTATCTCGACGGAAAGAGGAAGCCCTACATACCCTAAACCGATGACCCCCACGGTTGCCCTTTTTTCTCTAATCTTATCCTCAAGTCCCATAATCTCTCCTTTTTGTCTTCCTTCCTTAATGGCTTCGATGCAAGTTAAAAATAAGCTTTTTAGTCTGCATTGTCAACGGGGAAATTGCTAACAAAAAAACCGTTCCCACCGTTAAGGTGTGAACGGTTCTTCTGAGCAGCTTGACTTAATAATCATTAGGAACGAACTCAAGCTGTACTGTTGAACCTCACTCGGAAAGGGTTTTGATTGTCCGCAGAATAATCTGCTGTATCTCAGATGGCTTGTCCTTTATCAGGTCTGAGACCTTCATATCACCAAATTCCTCTTTTTTGACAACATATTTCTCTGGCGGGAACGTAAAAAGTTCAGGCAGACTGATATCCAGTTCTTCCGCAATCCTCGCTATAATCTTTATCGTCGGATTGGTCTCGGCCCGCTCTATCTGACCGATGTACTTCGGATCCACTCCGGCCCTCTCAGCCAGATCCTGTTGCGTCAGGCGTTTCTTCCTCCTCAGGGTCCTGATCCTTTCGCCAAGCCTCTTTATTACTATAATTGTCTCCACTGTACCCACCTCAGTCTTTAAATTAGCCAAAATATTAACCCAGGCAAACCCACTATAGTCATTTTTTATTTGACTGGGATGACTATAATAGGTATATTTCTATTCAAATACGAGGTTTCGGAGCCAAAGTAGCTATGAACATCGGAAGTCTAAGATCTCCAGAAACAAATAAAAATGGGTTATATCAAGGAGCTTTTCAATCTCTCGGCTGAAGGGATAAAATGTGAGATTTCCCCCGGTCGACCAAGCTAAGAGCAGGAATTGATCGGAGAAGGGTTGAGAACGATAATTAAAGGCGGGCATGTTAGTGAGAGAGGAGGAGATAGATGGAAGTGTTAATCGTGGCCGGGATCAGTCTCATAGTGGTAGGCGGTGTGAAGCTGTTCAGCAAAAGGGAAGACATGGACTTTGGTCCGAAAGAGATGGTAGGACTCTGGGCCGTTATCTTCTTAATCCTGTTGGTTGCAACCTTGGTTCTTTAGCTATGAGGATCTCTCTTTTCAGCTTTTTGTCTATTTCGATGGCGAGGGTGCTTGAATGTGTGCCGAAGCGCCGATTACGTTAAAATGAACCACAAAGCCACAAAAAACACCGGGAGAAACGACGAATTATCAAATATCACCATTAATTGAATTCTTTGTGCCCTTTGTGCCTTTATGGTGATAAACTTAACGTAGTAGTATTAAACAGGGCTTGCGAAATCTGGCAGGTATTGCTATTTTATAGCTAAACCCGGGAAAAATTGAACACTGAAAAGACACCGAACCCACCATTATTTGGAAATAATCGAGGGAAAATGTATAGGATACAAATCATAGTCCTCATAATTATCGCTTTTCTTTCCCCCTTTTTGTATGCAGGTAGGGCCTTATGCTGGGAGGTTAAGCGGTCAGAGCACGCCGAGGTCTTTTACCACGAGGAAGACCTTTCCCTTGCGATAAGGGTCAGTTCACTGATCGAAAGGGGTTATGGACGGGTGGCGGGAAGGATCGGTTTCTTTGAGGATGTAACCGTACGTGTCTTCCTGACGTCTTCTGATGAGGAATTCAATTCTATGACCGGTGATGTCATTCCGGACTGGGGGGTGGGGTGTGCCCTTCCGGAACGGAGGGTTATCATTCTCCGGCACGGGGGGAAGGTAAAACTTAACGAACTGGTGCTACATGAGCTCTCTCATATCCTTTTGTGGCAGGCAACTGGCGGAGGCAGGGTGCCGCACTGGTTTAATGAAGGAGTGGCGGTATGGCAGTCAAGAGAGTGGAGAATGGGGCAAAGTATCACCATGGCAAAGGCGGTTTTGCTTAAACAGGTGATACCCCTGCACGAAATCGATAGTATGCTTTCCTTCTCGTCGTCCAGGGCCTATCTGGCGTACACGGAGAGTTTCCTTGCTCTTGTTTACCTGTTTGAAATAGGTGGTAGGGGAGTTCTGCAGAGGATTGCAGAACGCATGCTTGAAGGCCAGGACTTCGACCATGCGTTGTATGAGGCATCGGGCTACCTGAGGGATGAATTTGAAAAGAGCTGGGAGGGGTATGTACGTCGGAAATACAACCCGATTTCCATCCTTCTGGATTCTTTTAACCTGTGGCTGGCCATCTTTGCCCTCTTCCTCATTGTATACTTTATTAAAAGGTGGCGCATGAAAAAGATACTGGTGCAGTGGGAAATGGAGGAGGAAGGGAGCGATGGGAACGAAGACGTCTGGAGCGTCATAGAATAAACCTTGAAATTATGGAGGCCAGGAGCCGTATGGTTGTTGGAGTCACCGGGGGAATTGCTACAGGAAAGACATCAGTCTGCCTGATTTTCAAACGCCTGGGTGCGATCGTCATCGATGCCGACCAGATCGGGAAAGAGATCGTCAAGGACGACAAGAGGATACTTTCAGAACTTGTTGCTGCCTTTGGTAGAGATATCCTTACCGGAAATGGTTGCCTCGACAGAAGGAAATTGGGTAAGATAGTCTTTGCACACCCGGAGGCCAGGCGGAAACTGAATCAGATCCTCCACCCACCGCTCCTTAAGCGGCTGCACACAGCCATAGAGTTGGCCAGGGAGAAAGACCCCGACGGGATCATAGTTGTAGATGCGGCATTAATTGTGGAGTGGGGGATAGTCTCCTGGTTCGATGCCCTTGTGGTGGTGGTGAGTTCCCGCAGAGACCAGATCGAGAGGCTCGTCAAAAAGGGCGGTCTCACGTTCAGGGAAGCGGAGGAAAGGGTTGATTCACAGCTGCCGACAAGGGAGAAGGTCCTCCGAGCTCACTATGTAATCCCCAACGACCGTGACCTTTCAGTTCTGCGCAAGCGATCTGTCACTACATGGAGGCTTTTACTGACAAAATCCCGGAGCTCATCCATCCGGAATGCATGACCGCTCACAGCGCATTCATCCCCGTTCAACAGTTAGATTTTCGCTTGACAACCTGGTAATTTTATGTTAATTTGTTAGAAATTACAGTCAAAGCAGAAGGAGGCAATTGTGAAAGAGTATACGATTAAGGAGATCAGAAATCTCTCCTTGGTGGGACATGGGGGTGTTGGAAAGACCTCACTGGCTGAGGCTATGCTCTTCTCCGCTGGCGAGATAAGTCGTCTGGGAAGAGTTGATGATGGATCTACTGTTTCTGATTATCGACAGGAGGAGACGGAACGTAAGATATCGATTGGAGCTTCGCTGCTTCACTGTGAATGGAGGGGGAATAAACTCAATGTTGTTGATACTCCTGGTTATGCTGATTTCACAGGGGAGGTGAAAGGGGCATTACGTGTTGTTGATTCGGCTGTAGTTGTCTTGGATTCGACCTCAGGTGTTGATGTAGGTACGGAAAAGGTATGGGGATATGCGAACGACTATAACATACCCCGGCTTCTGTTCGTGAACGGTTTGCGCAAGGAGCGGGCCGATTTCGATAATGTATGCCGCATGGTTGCTGAGAGGTTCACAAGCTCGGCCATTGCGGTTCAGTTCCCCGCCGGCAAGGGCGAGGAGTTTAGCGCCATCATTGATCTACTCCAAATGAAACTTCTCAAATATCAGGATGGGAAACGGGTTGTGGCTGAGATTCCAGCAGGGCTTGAGACAAAGGCTGTGGAGCTCAGGGAGAGGCTTGTGGAGGCTGTTGCTGAAAGCGACGATGCCCTGCTTGAGAAATACCTCGAAGAAGGTGAACTGCCGGCCGAAGATATAGTTAACGGACTCAGGAAGGGGACGGCTGAGGGGAAGATCTTTCCTATCCTGTGCGGCGATGCGCTGGCCAATGTAGGCATAGATGCCCTTCTGGATGCTATTGTTGAGCTCCTTCCTTCTGCTGCAGAGGGACCGCCGGTAGAAGGTCGCGTTCCTGGCTCTGATGAGGAGATAAGGATTGAAAGAAACAGAGAATCAGCCCTTTCCGCTATTGTGTTCAAGACAGTATCCGAACCCCATCTCGGCGAGTCATCCCTGTTCAGAGTTTATTCCGGTATGATACGCTCGGGCGATGATGTACTCAACTCCACCAAGGGTACCACCGAAAAGATCGGTCAGATATACCTTTTAAACGGGAAGTTAAGAAAGGAGATCGGCAATGTACCAGCGGGCGACATGGGTGCCCTGGTTAAGTTGAAGAATACCCATACAGGTGATACGCTCTGTGACAAACGGAGACCCGTGGTCTTGCCTGGAATAGATTTTCCGGAGCCAGTTATACGAATGGCTATTAGACCGAGGGCCAGGGCGGATGAAGATAAGATAGGCTCGGGCCTTTCAAGGTTGCACGAAGAGGATCCTACTTTCGTATACAAGGTTGATCCTGAGTTGAAGCAGACCATCATATCGGGTCAAGGGGAACTTCAGCTTGAGATAATC
This sequence comes from Candidatus Latescibacterota bacterium, assembly GCA_012961925.1. Taxonomy (GTDB): domain Bacteria; phylum Latescibacterota; class MVCY01; order MVCY01; family DTYK01; genus DTYK01. Next base: position 3,403 of record DTYK01000106.1, on the reverse strand, counting down.
GTTGGGAAGTTGAAGGCCAATTTTGGCGTTGAAGTCGATCTTACAGAACCAAGGATCCCCTATCGGGAGACGATCCAAGTGGCTGGTCAGGGCCATCACAAACACAAAAAACAGACTGGTGGCCACGGACAGTATGGCGAAGTGTACCTGAAGCTTGAGCCGCTGGAAAGGGGTAAAGGTTTTGAGTTCGTGAATGCCATTGTGGGTGGAGCCATCCCCAGCAAATTCATTCCGTCGGTGGAGAAGGGGATTATTGAGGCAATGCAGGAAGGTGTGCTTGCGGGATATCCTGTTGTTGACCTGAAGGTATCACTCTATGATGGAACCTTTCATAGCGTGGACTCCTCAGACCTTGCCTTTAAGATTGCCGGGTCTATGGCCCTTAAAAAAGGCGTTATGGAGGGCAAACCCATTTTGCTTGAGCCGATCTGTGATATTGAAATCACCGTTCCCGAAGAATATATGGGCGATGTGATGGGTGACCTTTCAAGCAGACGTGGAAAGATCCTGGGTATGGAACACAGGGGCCATTTTCAGGTGATAAGGGCAAAGGTACCCTTAGCAGAGTTGTACAGATATTCGACTTCCCTTCGTTCGTTGACCCAGGGAAGGGGTCTTCACTCACAGAAGTTCTCCCATTATGAGGAAGTCCCTCGCGAGATCAGCGAGAAGATCATTGCAGAGGCGAAGAAGGAGGACTGAATGTCAGGGCATTCGAAGTGGAGCACCATCAAGCGCAAGAAGGCAAAGACAGACCTTGAGCGAGGTAGGATCTTCACCAAGCTGATGAAGGAGATCACCGTTGCTGCCCGGTTAGGCGGAGGAGATGAGGCCGGTAATCCCAGGCTCCGTTCGGCCGTCCAAGCGGCAAAGGCAGCAGGGATGCCAAATGCTAATATACAGCGGGCTATAAAGAGGGGAACAGGTGAACTACCAGGCGTATCTTATGAAGAGGTTGTCTTCGAGGGGTATGGGCCGGGGGGGGTTGCTGTCATGGTTGAAGGGATGACCGATAACAGGAACAGGACTGTAGCGGAAATGAGACATATATTCGAGAAGAATAACGGTAGTCTTGGTGAGAACGGATCGGTTGCCTGGATGTTCCACCAGAAGGGGCTCATATCAATCAACAAGGATAACATTGATGAAGAGGAACTGATGGGCATTGTGGCCGATGCTGGGGCTGAAGATATCCAGGTTGAAGAGGACAGCTTTGAGGTGCTCACCTCTGTTCAGGACTTTGAGAACGTGAAAAAAGCCTTGCAGGAAAACGGAATAACATATGCTCAGGCTGAGCTGACCAGAATACCCCAGACTACGGTCAGAGTTGAAGGTAAGCTCGCCCAGCAAACGCTTCGATTGATGGACGAACTGGAAGACTGCGAGGATGTACAGAGGGTCTTTGCCAATTTTGACATAGACGTAGCGGAGATGGAGAAGAGATACGGTTAATCCCTCAGGGACCGCCTTTGTCCGCCGTGGGACTTAGCGTCGGCAAAGCGGTTACTGGCTCTATTCGTGAGAGAAACGAACAGAAAAGGGTGTCCAATTGCTGATCTTGGGTGTTGATCCAGGAAGTGAGGTCACGGGATTCGGGCTCATAGAGTGTATAGGTGAGAAGCAGATTTTGAAAGACTACGGGGTGATAAGACCAGATCCAGGGTCATCGTTTTCAGAACGGCTTAAAAAGGTCTACGGTGGAGTTTCTGAGAAGATCGCCGTCTATCGTCCTGACCAGATTGTGGTTGAGGACGTTTTTTATAAACGTAATGTCAAAACGCTATTGAAGATGGGGCACATACGTGGAGTTGTCCTTCTGGCAGCGGTCAACGCGGGGGTGCCTGTCTATGAATACTCGCCCCGTGAGGTCAAAAAGGCGGTTGTCGGCTCCGGTTCGGCTTCAAAGGAGCAGGTACAATTTATGGTTAAAAACATCCTTGGGCTCAAGGAGGCACCTTCTCCGAACGATGCTGCGGACGCCTTAGCAGTTGCTATCTGCCATGCTCACCGGCTCAGTAGTTAAAGGGGGGCTGCAGGGTGATCTCTTATTTAGAGGGTAAGCTTGTGCATAAGACGCCGACGAACCTGCTTATAGATGTGGGGGGTATAGGGTATTTCGTCAATATTCCCGTGTCCAGCTATGAGAGGATAGGGGAGGTGGGCGCATCCATCAGAGTGTTAACATACCTTTCTGTGAAGGAGAACGGGATTGAGCTGTTCGGGTTCGCAACGGAACAGGAACGGGAGCTCTTTAAACTCCTTATCGGGGTGACTGGTATTGGTACAAGGCTTGCCCAGGCTATCCTGTCCGGGCTCTCCGTCGATGATTTTCGAAGATCTATAATTGAAGAGGATATTGAGATGCTGACGTCTATTTCAGGCATCGGCAAAAAGACTGCTCAGAGACTCCTGTTTGAATTGAAGGAAAGTTTTAAACCTGAAGTAAAAGGGGTGCCTCTCTCGGCACGTAGGGGGATAGCCACTGAAAAGAGGGAAGAAGCGGTTCTGGCATTGGTGTCGTTGGGTTATAAGCGAAAGGTTGCAAAACGGGTTGTTGAAGAGACAATTTACGAGGAAGAGGATCTGGAGTTAGAAGAGCTGATTAAAAGGGCTTTGAGACGCATATAGAGCCGGGTCCAGGAGTTAATGCTTTAGCATTTCATCTTGGGCCAGGACAAACCGTTGAGCTTATCGATCTGGGGATGAAAGCCTGAAGACTTAATTCAGAGTTGCCCTCGCTTTGCTCGGTCAGATGGGTGAGAAAACGGATGTCAGTATCTTAGTGCTCGATGAAAGGGGGGGAGATGGTCAGTTTAAAGACCAGGTATGTGGGACTTGAGCTGGCTTCGCCATTAGTTGTTGCCTCTGCCGGGATTACCGAAACCCTGGAGAGGATGCGCAAGGCGCAGGAGTGTGGGGCAGGAGCGGTAGTCATGAAATCGCTTTTTGAGAACGAACTCAATCGGACCTCACCCACTCCCCGTTTTAAGATCCTCCGACATGATTCCAGAGACTATAAGACCTTCTCCTTCTTCTCTTATGAACAGGCAAGTGAATGGGGGCCGGATCGCTATGCTGAGGAGATAACCAGGGCGAAGGCCGAGCTGGAGATCAAGATCATTGCCAGCATTAACTGCGTCACCCTGAATGGGTGGGCTTCCTATGCGAGGAAGATGGAGGAAGCTGGTGCCGATGCCCTTGAACTCAACGTCTCCTGTCCTCATGGTTCGATCACCTTTGCAGGCAGAGAGGTCGAGGAGAACATCCTTAAGGCGGTCAGAGTGGTGCGGGAGGCCGTTACCCTCCCCATCATCCCTAAGATCAGCCCGCAACTGACCTCTCCTCTTAACATGGTTCATAACCTGAAGCAGATCGGTGCAAATGGCGTGACGATCTTTAACAG
>DTYK01000105.1 GCA_012961925.1 Candidatus Latescibacterota bacterium | reverse complement strand
TAATAACCGAGAAACTGAGGGGTTTTGTGAAGAGTCCCAGGATAGATGTGAGGGTGACAGAATTTAACAGCAAGAAGGTGTCGTTGTTAGGTGTTGTGAATACACTTAGCGGCATTAGATTGTCTGGACCTAACATATATCCGCTCAAGGGGAAGACGACGCTCATGGACCTTATCCTTACGGCTGGTGGTCCGGCTCCCAACGCCGATCTCAAAAATGTCCAGATAACCAGAGGCCATAGGACCTTCAGGGTGAATCTCTACGACGCGATGTTCAAAGAGGACGTGAGCCAGAACATCATCCTCGACGCAGGAGACAGGATAATAATCCCTGAGATCTCCGAACTTGAGAGCAAGGTGTACCTGTTCGGGGAGCTGCGTAAGCCTGGATTATATGCCTTTAAAGGCCAGATGGACCTGTTGGCAGCCATCTCCAAGGCCGGTGGGTACACGGACGATGCGGCTCTCGGGAGCGTTATGGTATTTCGGGGGGACCCAGCCAGACCTGAGGCGATAACCGTCAACTTAGAGAGACTTCTTAAGGAGGGCGATCTGAGTCAGAATATGCCCCTTCAGAAAGGGGATATAGTCTTCGTTCCGAAGACCCTTATCAGTGACGTCCAAGAATTTATATCAAAGGCCTCGCCGATTATGGACTTTCTGTTCTACCCCGCCAGGTACAGGGACTCCTATATCAGGGGGAGGGCGCTCTATATTGCAGTTGGAGGTGGTTGAAAGGTTTGTTTGAGCTCCTTTTGCTCTGGTAGGTCTGAGGGTTCCATTCTTCAGGCAAGGAGACTTTCTCATGCTTATGTATAGTTATTCCATTCGGCTGCTTTCCAATTTTGTTCTATTCTGTATCTATCGGGGGAATGGCTTTTATCCCTTGTGGGAGAGCCCTTCCGGGCTCGATAAAGCGGTGTGAGGCCTGTTGAGTGATTTATTCCGGGGAGTTGATGGAAAATGGCGGAATATGCATTAAATCTCAGGGATTACTGGCGGATACTCCGGAAGAGGAAGGCCATAGTCATCTTCACCACCGTGATGCTTGGTGCCTTCAGCTTTGGATTTGCCACCATGCAGAAGCCTGTGCCGAGGTACTCCGCTTCTGCGGCTGTTAAGATTGAGAAGAGCGCCACATTGGCCGGGCTTTATCTGGAGACGTTGACCTGGAGTGGTGAGGATAGGCTGGAGACTCAGGCCACCATAATCCGGAGCTATCCGATCATGGAGAAGGTGGCCATGAGGCTGGGTTACATCGATACGACCCTCACGTCGGAACAGATCCGGCAGGATGACAGGCTTCTGAGCATTGTGCTGGGCCTCAAAGGCCAGATCAGCACGCAGCAGGAAGGATATACGAACATCATCAACATCACTGCGACCTCCTTTGATCCCGATGAGGCGCAGAGGTTGGCCAATGCCGTGGCAGAGGTATACAAGGAGGAGAACACGCGGGAGAAGAACAAGAGGATACATGAGGCCAGAGCATTTATAGAGAGGCAACTGTTCAAGAAGAGGTCGGAGTTGCATAAGGCAGAGGAGGCCGTCAGAAAGTTCAGGGAGACGCATGAGCTTGTCTCAATTAGCAGTCAGACATCGACGGTCCTCTCTCAGTTGACTAAAGCAAAATCGGACTATGATAGGCTGGATAAGACCATCGGAGAGATCTCCATGATGATAGATCAGCTCAAGAGGCGGGAGGCGCTTCCAAGGGAGGCTGTGGAGGGTCTGTTTGCCGATCAGGTGAGCGGTGTCTTCTATGGGCTTAACAGCAGGCTTACGAACCTGAAGCTGCGAAGAACGACGTTGCTGGAGATCTACACCGAAAACCATCCAGAGGTCAAACAGATAGATGCTGAGATCGAGAAGGTTACGGAGAGCATGATAGCCGAGCTGGTTGCTCAGAAGAGGACGCTTGAAAAGCGCAGGGATATCGTTGTGAAAGAGCTGGAGAAGCATAATGCTGAGTTCAAGTCCCTTCCCCAGGAAGCCCTGACGCTGGAGAGGCTGGAGAGGGAGGTTAAGGTGATAGGGGAGGTGGTTGCCTTTCTGGAATCGAAGTATCAGGAGGCCCTTATCAAGGAATCCGAGAAGGTTGAGGAAGTGAGCATTGTGAGACCTGCCTTGAGGCCCAGATATCCTATCAATCCACCGAAGACCAGAGCAACCACCTTTGCAGGGGTTGTAATGGGCCTTATCCTCGGCCTGGTCTTCGCCTTTGTGGCCGAGACGCTTGATACCTCGATAGGGACTATTGAAGACGTTGAAAAATACTTAGGTGTGCCTGTGTTAGGGATAATCCCCCATGTAGGGGTTGAGGAGATCAAGGAGACCCTCCTTGGGGAGAGCGCTAAAAAGGATGACAGGGAAGTGCTTGAGATGAAGGCCCATCTGGTCGCCCATTTCGCCCCTAAGTCCACGTTGGCCGAAAGCTACAGGGCCTTGCGTACAAACATCCAGTTTGCCGGGCTGGAGCAGGGCATCAAGACCCTTCTGTTCAGCAGTTCTTCCAATCAGGAGGGTAAGACCACCGTGTCAACCAATCTGGCAATCACCATGGCGCAGGCAGGAAATAAGACGCTCCTCGTGGACGGAGACCTGAGGAGACCTATCATTTCAAGGATATTTGGAATTGACCGGAGTCCTGGGTTCTCAGAGGTGATACTGGGCAACTACCAGTGGCGTGAGACCGTCAGGACGGTGACTGATATTATGATGGGGAGGATAGAGATGGAGGACCTGCTCGCCACCCCCGGTATAGACAACCTGAACATCATCACTTCCGGGACCATTCCTCCCAATCCCACTGAGCTCCTCAACTTCCGTAAGACAGAGGAATTCACAGCGCAGGTAAGGGAGGAGTATGACATGGTCATCTTCGACTCGGCCCCGGTGCTGCCCGTAACCGATGCCGCCATATTGGGGTCGAAGGTGGATGGCGTTGTCCTCGTCTATCAGGTAGGGAAGATCGGGAGGGGGGCACTAAAGCGGGCGAAGGTTCAGATGGATAACGTCAAGGCGAAGGTCATCGGCGTTGTTCTGAACGGATTGAGGCCTGAGGTGAGTCCTGATTTCCATGATTATAAGTATTACGGCAGGTACTACACCTATGGACGGGAAGAGCGGGAGCTGCCCAGATGGAGGCGTCTTTTCAGGTTGCCGAGGGCCTTGCGAAGATCGTCCGTCGGTAAGGCTGCTGCGGAGGGTGTGGAGGAGGCGGCCGTATGGATGGCGGCACTCGGCTTGTTCAGGAGGTTATTCAGAAGGGGTCGTGGTCCAGAGGCGGAAACTGCCGGAGGTAGGAGTAAGCTCTTGTGGTGGCTGATGGGGGGGTTGATTCTCGTCCTTCTCACCCTGGGGGGCGGCTTTCTGTGGCAAAGGGGGCATCTCCGATTTAAAGCCCCTGAGCTTCTGGAGCAGGGGGTTGAGAAGCAAGGGGTATCCCGGCCAGGTCGGGTCTCGGAGCCGAAGAGACCGGGGATTGTTGGGCCGGCGGCTCCTGAAACTTCTGCCCAGAAACCGGATAAGGAAGGGGTACCTCCCCGTGAAGTTGAGGCACCTGCTGAGGTTGAAAGGGCCCCATCCCGAGCGGTGAAAGTGGTACCGGGGCGTGAAGTTCAGGCACCGCCTGTGGTGAAAAAGGTTCCACCCTCCCGGCCAGCGGAAGAGGTATCAGTTAAGGCTCCTGAACATGTCGAGGAAGGGGCGCCGGTCGAGGCCCCTGTACCTGTTGAAAAGGGCGTTCGGGCAGCCCTGTCGGAGGAAGAGGCCATTCCGGCAGTTGAAGTTGGGATAAGGCGTCCATATGCAGTCCATCTCGCTTCATATAGATATCTCAGTCTGGCCAATCAGGAGGCTGATCTGTTGAGGGAAGCTGGGTATGATGCCCTGGTAACGCCCGTTGATCTTCCAGGCAAGGGGCTGTGGTACAGGGTTCTGGTCGGGGGTTTCCGGACGGAGGCAGAGGCGGAGAAGGTAGCAGATCAGCTCAGGGGCGCAGGGAAGGCGAGGTACGCCGAGGTCTTAGAGCTGCCGTACACCGTCTTTGTGGATTCTTTCCGGTCAAAACGGGCAGCCGTCAGGAGGGAGGGGGGTTTGAGGATAAAGGGATTTCCTCCGTATTTTATCAGAGTACGAACCTCGGAGGGGCAGATCGAGTACAGGCTTATGGTGGGGGCTTTTGCGACCAGAGATGAGGCCCAGGCAACGGCCGGAAGGCTGAAGGCGGTGGGGATTTCAAGTGGGGTCACGCTCAGATAGTACTGCATTTCATCCCGGGCGAGACGTGCCTCCGAGATCACGGGTCAGGGGATGGAAGCCTTAGGGCTGAACTCCAGCACCCCTGGAGAATCTAAGAAAGAAGAGGATATCATGGCCCGATACCGCAGGAGAAGGCAGATCAGGACGTTTTTTACCATTGCCGTTGTCTGTTTTCTGGTTGCGGCTGTGATAGCGTTTATTACCGGAAGGCTGCCCTCTTTCATTGAGAGTACCATATCGAAGCAGGTAGCCAGGAGGATTGAATAGGCCAAAAAGGGGACGATAAAGGATGTCAAAAAGGGAATCAGCCCGGATGAGATAGAGAGGCCGAAGAGGGAGCTCAAGAAATATAGATAAGGGCTTTACATGTTACCTGAATCCGTGATGATTTTGCTTGCTTTTTTGTTTAAGTTCCTTAAATTACTGCATGTAAT
>DTYK01000104.1 GCA_012961925.1 Candidatus Latescibacterota bacterium | reverse complement strand
TCGGTATGGGCTCGGAGCTCATGCTTTAGCATTTCACTGAAAACAACGAACCTACTGAAATGTGTTTCGAAGCTTCGACATATGGGCTGGCAATGTTATCTCTTTGGAACGTCCCAGAGAAACCATCGTTCCGCCCTCACATTGCACTTCTCCCGGAAGGTGTATGTAGCATAAGAGTTGTAGTTCCAGCCGAGGTACTCTGAGTCCCCGCCGCCGTGGGTAGTTACGAACAGGCCTGGGTGTGGACCGCCTATTACATCGGTCCTTCCCACTGCTCGGGCAACCCCTGCGGGGGAATGTCCCCCACCTATACTGGGATCAAAAGGTACCCATCCATATTTCGGCAGATATACCTCCGCCCATCGATGGTTATCATAGTCTATGCTTGTCAGGTCGCCTCTTATCAACGAACCAGCTTCGAACCTCGCTGGAAGCCCAGCGGCCCGGCAGAGTGCAATGAAGAGAAACACAGATTCCGAACATGATCCCGTACCTCTCTTGAGTATAACTGGTGCAGCATCCCACCCCCCAGCAGCCTCATATCTCACATTTTCGATTACGTATTTATGTATCCGCCGAGCTATCCAATAGGGATTCTTTTCGGAGCCGATGATCTTCCTGGCCACTCCCTTTATGGAGGGATTATCGATCCGGTATTTGGAGCCATTAACCAGATATTTATTCACGATTTCCTCTGGGATGTCCTGAAGAGTGCCAACTTTATCAGGAAAAAGATAATACCTGAGGTTTCCTATTCTCGCCTTGGCCCTATACCCGGCACTAATTTGCTCTCCTGGATTCACTTCAGGAAAACTGCATATCGCTACCCTTTGTCCCCAGCGGTCGATAGTGAAGCTATCCGGCTGAGGAGTAAAATCGATCTCCAATAACTCTTGATTCTCCAGTCTATCTGGTGGCGTTGCTATGTAGACCTTCACATCTTCCAAACGTCCGGGTCCTAAGTTTTGGACGCGATGAGTAAATTCTATTATTGTCTCCCTCCAGTCTGTAACCGCATATTTCTCATCATCATTTCTCTTCATCCTGTAGACCACGTCGTCTTGAAAATCGTTAACCCACAAGAAATTTCCATCCCAGGCCAATCCTGTGGCAAAGGGACCCGGTGCTTTAAAGCTCAGGATGACAACACCGTCGGTGCTGATCATATATATCTCATCGGTGATGCGATCGGAAACCCAGAGATATTTTCCATCAAAACAAATGCCCCAGGCATCACCAGCCGGGGCTTTAAAATAGTCTATTAGCGTACCATCCTCCGGGTTCAATTTATATATCACATCTCTTCGGTCGTCAACCAGCCATAGCCCGCCGTTATCCCAGGCTAATCCCCTGGGTGATGGACCTAGTAATTTGTACCACCGTTCTGTCCTCTTCGTCTTTACGTCAAATATATAGATGGTGCCTGTGGTTCCGTCAGCAATATAAAGGCGACCTCGTCCCCACGCAAGCCCCTGAGGAGAAGATGCCGGAGAGGGAAAGACTTCTTGAACGCTCCCATCTTCACGATCAAGCGCATAGATCATTCCCTCTCTGGCATCAGCGCACCACAGGTACCTTCCATCCCAGGCAAGGCCGGTCGGCCAGTCGCCGGGCGTAGAGAACGAAGATAAAACCCCTCCCGGGATGGCAAATACTGCTGGAGAGAATATAAAAGACAATATCACAAAGGATATTCTTATTAAGATCATCACAACAGCCATGGCTTCACTTCTCTTTAGAGACGCAGGCATCCACCGGACAGACATCGGCGCAACTACCACAATCGGTGCATAACTGGGGATCTATTGCGTAGATTTCGTCGCCCTCGCTGATAGCCCCTGCCGGACATTCCGGCTCACAAGCACCACAGGCTATGCACTCCTCGGTGATCATGTACGCCAAACTAACCCACCTCCTTTCTCCTGGAGCGTTTTCGGCTTTAACGAGTTAACTATTCAGCGTAGTACAGGATGAACTGCCCTCTCTTTTCGCTTCCTTTCAAGTCCTTTTATGAAAAGAGCCTGACAAGGAGGCCTGCCTGTACTGTCTTGCCTGATATATAAAGGCCTCAAGTCTTATCTGGGTCGAAGTGTCCTCGTGTCCATCGTAGGATGCATTGAGCCAAGGGAGTCCATTTAGGTCTTCTCTGAGTCTCTTAGATACGGCCGTCACAACCATGCCAGGCATGCAGGTGAATGGCATCACATTTACGATACCACATGCACCTTTCTCCACATAATCAATAGCTTTTCCAACACTTAAGATCGCTTCGCCCCCAAATGAAAAGTGAATATATGGGGAACTACGTTCCAGGATATCTTCTATCGGGGGCTCATGGCAGTTAGGTAAAAAGCCATGGAAGGTTTTTTCCAGGCGGCCTTCATAATATCTCTGAAGTTTCTCCAGGAAGAACGCCTTCAAGATATCGCGATACCTCCTTTGCGCAATGCTCTCCACCTTAAATCTATTGCATGTATAGTGGATCCACTCAGAGATAGGGGCCAACCACACCTCAGCGCCCAGTTCCTCCAGCTTCTTTACCACCTGATTATTGCTGAAGCGGTTACTGCGCATAAATATCTCGCCGACAACGCCTATGATTGGCTTTATAACTCGTCGATCCACCTTTATCCCTTCAAAGTCTTCCCTTATCTCCCTCATGACATCTACCAGGTTTCTTCCCGTTTCTACGGCTTTGACAAGTATCGAAAGGGCTTGATTGTAAACCTGCTCCGTTTCTCCAGGATTCACTTCATATGGTCTGGTTTGATGAAGCAGTTTCTGCAGGATATCGGTTGCAACCAGGGCCTGCCAGCCTTTGATTCTGAAGGCCATACCGGCTCCACCAATCTCCTCATAGGCGTTCTGTGAGGTCGGTGAGACAACGGGAACATCCCCATAGCCTAACCTATCTAAGATTATGCGGTGCATTCTGCTGTATTGGCCAAAGCGACAGGGACCACTGGCCATGGGCATAAAGAACGCCGCTTCCCCCGGCTTAAAACCCGGCTCTCTCACCTTCTTAAGAATATCACCGGTAGTGACTACAAAGGGGAAGCACTCCCTGCCAGAGGAATACTTTCTACCAAGCTCGAGGGACTCCTCATCCGGTTCAGGCAGGGCTTCAGAAGCGATGCCGCATGACCTCAAAGCGGCACTCAGCGTATAGGCATGATCTGACATGTTCGGTATGTATACCACCCTTGACATATCACTGAAAACCAGGAGATGCACGGACCTAACTAAATCCGTGGCATTTGTTAACCAATTTACGCTTAATGGTTCGTCTTCGTTCTATACTTTCAAGGCTGTCGAAAAAGGCCTCGCAGCGAGTAATCACGCCCGCATCGGCTGAATGTTCGTCTACCTCGAGTTGCAGGTAGGGTTTGCTACCCATCTTCTCTTTGACAAGATGGGAGATAAAGGAATCGGGACCACATCTGAAATTGGAGATATAGATAGCATTAAGGTGCCGGATCTTCCTGATGATCTCGACGGCACTCAGAATCTTCTGTCCGTAATTCCAGTACATGTTGGGGAATTCTTCGGACACATCTACGTCTTCCAGTGGTAAAACGTCCAACGGTATCGCAATCACACCCATATCCCTAAGTTTCTTAGGGAGGTCAAGGTTTATACCTCGATCAGCACCATTGTACGGCCTACTGATAATCACCGCTGCCTTCTGGCCTCCTCCAAGCTCATTAAGGACACCTCTTCCTCTTGCCTTAGCCTTTTCATAAAATCGCTGCTGTTCCTCTGAGGCCGCACACATAGCCCTTTTAACATCTTTCGCCGATTTACCAAGTCTCCTTCCCAGCTCAATCAATTCCCTTCGCACACATTCTTCCCCTCGACCGAAGTGGATTGGTAGATCGAGTAGTAGTCCATCTTCGATAATAAGGGCTGATTTTATTATATATGGGACGGACTGGATGAGGGGACAGTTGTACGTCTGCGTAAACCCGGGATTATTCGGCTTCATGTTGATGATGCTGGGCAGGAATATGTACTCGACTCCTTTGTCGAGAAGGCTGAGGACATGTCCGTGGGAGATCTCGATGGGAAGGCATGATTCTGCGGCAATGGTCTCCACCGAGCGGTGGATGGTCTTCTGACTCGTAGGCTCAGATAGGACTACTTGAAATCCCAGCTCAGTGAAAAAAGCATTCCAGTAAGGAAAAAGCTCATAGAAATAGAGGATTCGAGGGATTCCAATCCTCTCCTTCCCGTTATCTACAGGCTCCTGGTAAGAGGCCAGGAGTAATTTTTCTCTCTCTGCAAAGAGATCGGGGATGCCGTCCCCCTTTATCTTCCCCTTATCAACTTCATACCTTTCGCATCTCGCCCCGTAAAAGAGGGGTCTTTCGGCTTCCACCTTTACCCTTTTGATATTGCACTGATTATCGCAACCGTTACACACAAAGGTCGTGACCCGGTAGTTCCGCTGAGATAGATCAAACCCTTTGAAATTACTTTTCTTCCCATCGTATGCCTCCATCGCCAATATAGCGGCACCGATGGCCCCGGTGACATCATGGTGTGGTGGCACCGTTACCGTTTTCCCCAGCACCTTTTCAAAGGCGGCAACAACTCCCTTGTTCCAGGCGACGCCGCCCTGGAAAAATATGTTATCTCCGACCCTTTTATCGCCGACAACCCGGTTCAAGTAGTTATAAACTATAGAATAACATAATCCTGCAACGAGGCTTTCCTTTGGCCATCCCTCTTGCTGATGGGCAAAAAGATCCGATTCCATAAAGACAGTGCACCGCTCCCCGAGGCGTGCAGGGCATTGGGCCTTGAGTGCAAGGTCTCCAAACTCCTCGATGATGCTGACGTTCAGTTTATCCGCCTGTTCTTCCAGAAATGAGCCTGTACCCGCCGCACAGACCTTATTCATCTCAAAGTCCACTACCGCGCCTTTATCAAGGCTGATGTATTTGGAATCCTGGCCTCCTATCTCGAATATCGTGTCAACGTCTGGATCAATATGGAGTGCGGCCGTTGCCTGGGCTGTAATCTCGTTTCTGACCACATCAGCCCCGATAAAGTCCCCTGTCATGTACCTCCCGGAGCCCGTTGTACCTACGCCGAGGATACGGACTTTATCCCCGATCTCCTCCCCTATCTCCTTCAGCCCACGGCGTACGGCTTCGATCGGCCTTCCGGCTGTCCAGAGGTACCGTCGTGCAAGGACACGCTTATCGCCATCGATAACCACCAGATTGGTGCTCAGTGAACCTACGTCTACCCCGAGAAAGGCCTCTGTCGCGCCGTTGCACTCAACAACTGGGCATCGAACGTCTATCCTTCTATCCTTGCCGTCGCACCCCAGTGGTACATAGCTCCGACTATCCCTTCTGTCTGATCCTAAGTAGCTTTCAAGCTCATCGAGCCCCTTGAACTCTTTAATCTCGCCAAAACCCTTCTCCAGGCAGATCAACACTGCCCCTATGGCGCCCATGGAGGCGTAGTGCTTGGGGATTATCAATTCTCCTCTCTCCAATTCCAAAAGATCCTCAAAGGCCTTCACAACACCGATATTAGCAGCAACGCCACCTTGAAAGGCGATGGGTTTTTTGAAACTTTTACCCCTTCCGATGTTACTTTTGAAATTCCTCGCCACCGCATAGCAGAGGCCTGCCACGATATCATAGTCGGGGGTAGCAATCTGTTGGAGATGGATCATGTCCGACTTTGCAAAGACGCTGCATCTTCCTGCAATCCTTGGAGGATTTTTGGACTTAAGGGCCAGGCGTCCGAACTCCTCAATGGAAAGTTCAAGGCGGCTTGCCTGTTGGTCTAAAAAGGAGCCTGTCCCTGCAGCACAAGCGCTGCTTGTGGAAAAGTCTTCTAATCTCGATTTTCCTGAAGATCCGTCCCTCTCCAGTAGGAGGAGTTTAGAGTCCTCGCCGCCCATCTCGATGACCGTCCTTACCTCCGGGTAGAGCTCCCCAACAGCCTTTGCCTGAGCAATGATCTCGTTAACGAACTGACCACCCAAGAGTCGGGCGACGAGCCTCCCACCCGAGCCCGTAGTTGCCACACCGGCAATCCTTTCCGGTGAAACCCGATTGAAGATCCCTTTAAGGACAGCAATCACTGTCTGAACTGGCTGGCCATGTGTTCTTGTATAGTGATCTTCCAGGACATTAGAATCCTGATCGATCAGAACTGTATTGACACTCACAGAGCCGATATCAATCCCGAGATAGATCGCTTCTCCACCCTTATTCATCTCCACAACCTCGGTTTACAAGGTCAAACGGATATCCCACTTTGTTGCCGTACAACCATTGAAGATCCTGTCAACTCTGACCGTCTGAAGGCCCCATTCTACCAAAAGAGGGCAGCAGGTCTGCTGTCACGCCTGGGGGCACTTAATCTGGTGTTGAAATTTAACTCTCAGCCAGCTAAAAGTCAAGGGAAAAAATGGCCGGTTAAGAGATGCACATCTACTTCTTCAGCTCAAAAATACCAACTTTCCTAACCCTTGCCGAGACAGAATATCTACTTCCAGGTGAGGACTGAAACAAAACCTGAGGTCAGAAAGTTCGACCAAACCTAAACTTGGCGTAGATGGCATAAATTCAAATAAAAAAGGGGTTGACAAAGAGCTACGAATTATTTAGATTATTATCGCAATAAGAAGCCTTGATTCAATATGGTAGCTCTTTTCCACCACTAAACCCCCCTACTGTGAAGCATCTCGATGTGCTTGAGTCGCTTCCCGAATTAAGAGTTGCCCTTTTCTTTAGATCGTACTGTTCTAAATTTTGATCTCGATCATTTGAACCTGGTTTCGATGTTTTATGGGGAAGATGTCGTAAACTCTCCTGGGAATTCACCTAAAATTTAAGAATGGACCAAAGGAATGACGGTTCGTACCAAAATTAAGCTGAAGGAGGTGATTGGATGACCAAAGAGGAATTGGTGGCCAGGGCAGCAAACGATGCGGGCATTACGAAGAAAGCAGCAGCTTCGGTCGTGAACGCGATCCTGGAAGGGATCACAGACGCGCTGGCCTCGGGAGATAAGGTTACGCTTGTGGGATTTGGGACTTTCCTTCCCACACAGCGCAAGGCCAGGACCGGGAGGAACCCACAGACAGGCGGGACGCTCAGGATCCCAGCCAAGACAGTTCCGAAGTTCAGGCCCGGCAAGAAACTCAGAAACGCTGTTGCTTAGTCAGAAGTGCAATTTAAAGGGCAGGGGGTTTCCCTGCCCTTTTTTATTTATCCCCGCGCCTAATGCCACCCAGATCGTATTACCTTCTCATAGCCATCCTTTTAAGGATAATTACCAGAAGTGCCCCCCTCTGCTGCTTCAGCTCGTTTGTTTCTTGAATGTAATAAGACAATCAGGTGCCGAGGGCCGGACTCGAACCGGCACACCCCATTGGGGCGAGGGATTTTAAGTCCCTTGCGTCTCCCAATTCCGCCACCCCGGCAGTGCTTATAAGTCACTCATGAATAGGAAAATATATTAAATCTCAGACCC
>DTYK01000103.1 GCA_012961925.1 Candidatus Latescibacterota bacterium | reverse complement strand
ATTTCGCTTGGAGTCAACAATCTTGTGATATCTGTAGCAAAGCCGCTTGTTATGTCAGATGAGCTGACCAAAGCAGATGCTATCGTTGTCCTCCTCATATAACACAACAGGAGGAATGTATTTCTACAAGGCCGACCTTAGCATTTCCTTCAATACCGTCAAAGACAACCCAAGTGGTGTAGAAGGAATAGAGATGAGTGGTGGCTCACCGTGGATGTCCTCGAACGTTGTAAAAAGCAACGGCGGTGATTTTGGAGTATACCTATATGCCAATTCTGATCCCACTCTGGTTTACAACAAGATAGGCTATAATAATTCATGCGGGCTGAAGTTATACAACGGCTCCGACCCTGTGATGAACTATTATTACTCTGCGGAAAACGCCTTTGAGGGGAACGGAAGTTATGAGCTGTATCTGAGGGAGAACTGTCAACCCCCTTTAGACTATGGTCACAACGACATCGTACATCCAGGCACCGGCTGGCACATCTACATCGACACCAACTACAGTTGGAGCACGATCTATGCTAGAGGTAACTGGTGGGGTGACACTGACTCCACCACTTTCAAGTTACATCCAAACGATGGGGTTATATATTCGCCCTGGGACACTTCTCCTAATACCGGTGGTGTGGGCAAAATTGTGGCTTCCAACCATCCGGCAGCTCAACCGAGCTCTGATGCCTATAACCTTCTGTTCCTAGCTATCGAGCTTAAGAAAGAAGAGCAATATTCCCAAGCCTCCGAACTCTATAAAGGCGTACTCACAAAGCATCCCTACAGTCCAGCTGCCAGACCCGCTCTGAGTGGCCTTTTAAGCGCCCATCGGGTAATGGGAGGGGATCTGTTGGCTTTGCGATCCTATTTTGAGGAATTGCATTCACGTTACGCTGGCATAGGTCTTGGCCGCAAGGCCCGCTGGCTTTCCATAGACTGCCTGGAATTGTCCGGAGATTATAAAGGTGCTATGGCTGAGTACCAGAAGCTACGCTCTGAGGGAGGTGAGGAAGGTCTGGCTGCAGCCTTGAGGATAGGTGAGGTATATCTGTATGGACTTAGGGACTTGGCCCAGGCCAGGAAGGTCTTTGAGGAGATAATCTTAGATGCTCCTGAGAGTGAAGCGGCCTGCATGGCATCCGGCCATTTGGCTGAGTTGAAGGCTCTACCGCAGATTCTGTCAGAACCGAAACCTAAGGTCACCAAAGTCTCTGGAGAAAAACCAGCGGAAGTCAGTCTCTCTCAGAACTGGCCAAATCCCTTCAACGCTCAAACCATGATCAGTTATGGCCTCCAGAAACCGGCCTTTGTCCAACTGGAGATCTGCAACGTCCTTGGCCAGAAGGTCAGGACGCTGGTGGAGGGTCATGTCCAGTCCGGATTTCATTCCGTTGTCTGGGATGGTAGGGATGAAGGCGGCAGGAACCTCTCAAGCGGGATATATCTCTGCCGACTGGTCGTTGATGGTAAGAGGTTGATTAAGATAAGGAAGATGATGCTCCTAAAATAGAACAAAAAACCCGGTGGGTCCTACTCCTATCCAAAATACCGAGTTGTCCACAAGTTGAAAATCTTGTTATTTCCCTATATGTTAGGATAGGCTCCCCTGTCATTTTCAAACTGAAGGCCCGGTTTTACACCGGGCCTGCTATTTGGTCATCACCTATCCTTTCATTTTTGAACCTCACAAAGGCCCTGGTGAAGATCGGAATTGAACTTTATATTTGTTATCTGACCGACAGGCTTTCATTTCTTGGATCTAACTAAGCCCTGGCGAGAGCATCAGACCTACTACAAGGGTAACAAAGGCGACTCTACCACACATCATTTCGAGATCCTCGTGGCATTGAAGATGGCGAGAAGGGCTACGCCAACATCGGCAAATACCGCCTCCCAGATGGTGACAATCCCGATAGTGCCCAGTCCGATGAAGGCACCCTTTACCAGAAGCGCAAACAGGATGTTCTGCCACACGATGAGGCGTGTCCTTCTTGCCACCTTGATAGCGGTGGGGAGCTTAGAGGGTGCATCGGTCATGATCACCACGTCGGCGATCTCAACGGCAGCATCAGAACCCAACCCTCCCATCGCCACGCCGATATCCGCCCTTGCAATCACTGGAGCGTCATTGATCCCATCCCCTACAAAAACGACCACCTCTCCCGGCTGTTTCTCCCCCTCAAGTCGCTCAAGGATCTCCACTTTATTCTCGGGCAACAGCTCTGCGAAATAGGTATCAATACCGACCCTTGCTGCAACGCTTTTTGCAACCTCTTTGTTGTCCCCGGTGAGCATCACCGCCTTCTTTACACCGAGTCCCTTCAGGGCTGTGATGGTCTCCCTGGCATCCCCTTTGATCTGGTCGGAAATGATTAGATATCCAGCATAACGGCCGTTCACGACAACATGCGCCACCGTCCCTTCCACCTCACAGGTGTCATGCTCTATATCTTCACTGTGAAGAAGCCGGTCGTTCCCTAAAAGGATAGCCCTGCCTTCCACCCTGGCTTTCACACCATGTGCAGCTATCTCTTCATATTCCTCTATCGTTGACTCATCAACATCCTCTCCATAGGCCTCTAAGATCGATTGCGCGATAGGATGGTTTGAATGGGCCTCTGCTTCCGCACTGAGACGCAGGAGCTCCTCTCCTTTAAAGTCGCCCCTGGGGACTATCTCCGTCACCCTGAAGGCGCCCCTGGTCAGCGTCCCTGTCTTATCGAACACAGCGGTGTCCACTCTGGTCAAGGCATCCAGGAGATTGGCCCCCTTGACAAGGATGCCCTCTCTGGACAGCTTCCCGATCCCACCGAAATATGCGAGCGGGATGGAGATCACCAACGCGCAGGGGCAGGATATGACCAGCAGCACAAGAGCCCGGTAGATCCACTCCGAAAAAACGGCATCGGGGAGGAAGAGAGGCGGTATGATGGCTATGGCCGCTGCAAGGGAGACCACAGCCGGTGTATAATAATGGGCGAATCTGGTTATGAACCTTTCCGTCTCCGCCTTCTTGCTGCTGGCGTTCTCCACCAGATGAAGGATTTTGGAGACAGAGGACTCGCCGAACACCTTTGTGACCCGGACTGTGATCAGGCCCCTCTGGTTGATCATACCGGAGAGTATCGTATCGCCCGGGCCTATCCTCCTGGGTACCGATTCACCGGTGAGGGTGGAGGTGTCCACGGTGGAAGTCCCCTCTATTACCTCCCCATCCAGAGGCACCTTTTCCCCGGGTTTCACGACAATTACGTCCCCTATTTTGACTTCATCAGGAGAGACCTTCCTCGTATCCCCGTCAACCCTCAAATTGGCGTAGTCCGGTCGAATGTCCAGAAGGGCTTTGATCGACCTGCGGGAGCGGTTCACGGACAGATCCTGAAGGAACATACCAACCCCGAAGAAGAGCATCACCCCAACGGCCTCAGGCAATTCGTGGATCAGGATGGCCCCTATGGTTGCCACGGTCATGAGGAAATTCTCGTCGAAGACCCGACCCTTTGCCGTGTTTCTGACCGCATTCCAGAGGACCTTCCAACCTGCCAGCAGATAACTCGTCAAAAAGAGGGCATATTCAGGGAGGGAAGACGGAAACCGGTGCAGATATTCCCTGAAGATCAGCCCGAGGGTGAAGAGGACTGCCGAGGATATGATGAAAAAGAGGCTCTTTCTCAGATGGCCTATGGCATCGTTCCTATGACAGGTAACGGAACCCTCAGGGCATTGAATTTCCAAATTTGAACTGGTCTTTTGTTCTTTTTTCATGTCGCCTACACCAATGAAAGAAGTTGGACGGCAAAGGTTACGAGAAGGAGATAGACCTGCTCCAGGTTCAGCTTTAGGAAGGGCTGATCATGCCGTTCTATTTAAGGATTCATCTCTGGGGCCGATCTTCCTGTTGAAGCCCGATCTTGTCCAAACATGCTCTTCACGCGACCCCAGCTTGTGAGCTCCACAGATGCCATCTCGGCCCAACTGAGCAGAAGGGCGTCCTCAAAGATAATGCTAAAAGTCTTTTTACTCCTTTTTCAGCTTGATTTTTTTGTTAGAAAAATACTAGATTAATCTCCACCCATTACCAAATTCTACCATTGCGAAAGCAGGGTGTAGGTTCTTCTCACCAGCCATTCACACCACCTATCAGGTCCCCGATATAGTGGGTTATGACGACGACCAGTACCGCGATGGCGAGGTGTTCTGAAACGACCCTAAAGGAGTTTACGCCTTGCTGTTTTGCCATGTAGAAACTGAACATCGTTATTAGCGATAGACCCCAGATCACGCTGACGACGATTGCGGTAGGGAGCTGAAATAACAGGATTGGGATGATGAATGTTGAGGCGAAGAGGAACTTTGAGGAGAAGGTGGAGATCGTTGACTCCCAGATCTCCTTTGTGGAGTGTCTGTTCTCCGACTCTTCGGAGATATGGATCCCCATTGCATCTGAGAATGCATCGGCTATCGCTATGGCGATGATGCCTCCGATGACGGCAAGGCCTGAATGGGTGCTTGAATGCAATCCCACCATCAGGCCCATTGTGGTGATGATGCCTGAGGTTAAGCCAAAACTGAAACCTGTTTTTAGTGAATGTCTCATGGTGGAGAGTAAAATAGGGGATCGTATGAGCCAATAGTTCCATCTAAAAACACGTGAGGCGGGGTTTCTTTGTCCCGTTTGTCCTGTCGGAAATAGAGGCGCCGGGATACAGATGTCACCCCACAAGCAGGCGGACAGGATACGTTAGAATCAAAAATAACCGATTTTCAGGCCCCTGTCAAGCAGATTAACGAGGTTCCTACCATTTTAAGGTGGGGTTATAAGAGTTGGAGGCGGTCTAACCTCTGTTGGGATAGGGTCATGGGGAAATATGAAACGCTTCTATTTATGTCTGTTCGGCCCTTGGGTAGATAGCTCTTGCGAAACAAACGAGCCGTTTTAGAGAGGAGGGATGTCTTAGTTCTGCTCTGCCTTTCGATGTCTCTCGGGGAACTCACGGTGATGGGGACAGAGTTACAGGCCTTTAATTATAGAGAGTGTAAGCACCTCGAACGGCTGTTTGATACTTATGCTCCTCAAAATTTTCTTGACAAGATGGTGTGTGTGTTATATTTTGATTGAAACTCAGGCCTTTAGGGTTTGGTTACCCAAGTAACGGGCATGAAGGATTTGACAATGAGCAAGCACTTGGGATGGATGGGTATGGTTCTTCTCCTGGCTGCGATAGGAAATGCTGGTGCCGACCTAAGAGAAGATTCTTGCTGGCAGCAGATGTTGGGATGGTGAAGTTTGAGCGATCTGCTCTGGGAGATGTGGATACAAGGTGGGAGCTGATCAAGCTTGAAGGTGACCTAATACCTGTTCATGAAATAGGGCTCGCCGTCTTATAACTGAATAAGGAACTGAGAGAAGTGAAGTTAAGCAATGCTTTTCTGATCGCAGGCTGCATTTTTTCTTGTGCGGCACTTGGGCAGATAGTCCTTGGGGAACAAGCCGGTACCTCAGATATGAGGGATGTTCTGGTGCTGCTGCGTGCGGGCGCCGACGAAGACGATCTTGATGCAGTTCTAAAGGTTTTTCGAGAGATAGGCGGCAAGCCCAACCACATATTCCCGCCGTCAGTGTTTATCGGTAGGGTCGTAAGGCTATTCAAGGGCAGGTCTTTGCCCTTAAAGGCGTGCAGTTCGCCGCTTTCAATGAGGCAGTAGACCCATCGTCTCTTGAAGGGCTGAACTTTGAGGCCATATGCGCAGTCGAGGCCTGGAACAACAATAATATGGGTAGGGCAAAGGAAAGGGTGCTTACTCCTCCGGCCGGCTGGGTACCGCCTCCCCCACCTCCGTATTCGGATGCTTTAGAGGTACCCGAGAAGGAGAAGGAACCGGTTGGCAAGACTGCGGCTGTGTACCCAGACCCTGCCGGCTACCAGACGAGCGAGTTTATGCTGGGATCTATAGCGGTTGGCATAATTCTACCCGAGAGCGATGGGAGCATTGACCCGGAGACTGAAGATTGGTCAAGTTCAAGGCAATCACAGGTGGTCAGCGAGATCCAGGCGGGCCTGAATTGGCTCGATGCCCGTTGTCCTGATGCGAATTTGTCCTTTGTATACGACCAGCACCTGGGCGTTGCCACTGGATATGAACCCATTAATCATCCGCACACGGAGGCTTACCTGTGGATTAACGATGTGATGGATGCACTGGGTTATAGCAGCGGATCATCAATTTCTCGGGTTCGCCAGTATGACAATGATCTGAGGTCGAGCATGAACACCGACTGGGCCATCACAATATTCGTGGTTGACAGCTACAATGACCCTGATTGTGCATTCACGGATGGGTGGTTTGCGTTCGCCTATCGTGGTGGTCCATATGAAGTGATGACTTATGACAACGAGGATAGAGGAATCGAAAACATGGACGCCTGCACGGCTCATGAGACGGCACATCTGTTCTGGGCGTACGATGAATATATTAACGACTATGGAAGCTGTACTCAGAATATTAATTATTTAGGGGTGGAGAATGGCAACTACCACGAATGTCTCACCGACAACTGTCTGATGAAACACGCTCATAGTGGCTATGCAAGCAACTTAATTTGTTCTTATACAAGCGGTCAGATAGGTTGGCGTGACACAGACGGTGACCACATCCCGGACATCCTTGATACCTATCCCAACACCAACCTAACGGTGTACTCTCCTGATCCTACCACGGACTATACTCCCACATACCGAGGCACGGCGGAGGTGTCCCCGTTAGACAACCAGATTGCATCAACTCGTCCAGACCTGACCTTGAACACCATCTCCAATGTCCAATTGAGAGTTAACGGAGGGCCATGGTTTGACGCCAGTCCAACCGATGCTTCGTTTAATTCGGGGTCAGGAAGGTTTTTACCTTCACCGCCACACCTTCGCACTATCATCAGTTGCTGGGTGGCGGGACGTTTACCTTCGAGATCAGAGCTATAAATTCCGTAAACAACGTTGAGACTTCCTATGCCTCTGATCAACTGACCACCAATCCGGTCTGGTCCGACAACATGACTATAACTGGTGATGTTATTGTCCCTCCAGGGATAACTCTAACCATCCAGCCCGGCACCACGGTGAACTTCGCCACCACCGATGACCAGGGCGGTGGCCAGTACACCAGCAAATGCGAGCTCATAGTCTACGGGAAACTCGTAGCAGAAGGGACAGCCTCAAGCCCCATCACCTTAGAGTCCACCGAAGGCGGCACAACCAAGAGCCAGTGGCGCGGCATCGTGTTCTGGGACTCGGCAGACGATGCCTCTGTAGTCAAATACTGCAACATAAAGAACGCCATATACGGGGTCGACCTACACCAGGCAGTGCCAGAGATAACATACAACAATATCACCTACAGCTCCTATGGCATCCGAGCCTGGGGCACAAGCTCCTCTCCCTTGCAAGGTGTGACCATAGAGCATAACACCTTGGATCATAACGGCTATGGACTTGAGCTCGGATATGCCTCCAGTGGCTCGGTGAGATATAATTCTGCCTCCTATAATTCAGTGAAAGGGATGCATTTCTATCAAGCCAGCCCCCTTAATATCTCCTCCAACACCGTTACTAACAACCCCAAGGGCATTGACATGGCTGGCGGGTCACCGTATATGGACTCGAATACCGCAAAGAACAACACCAACTGGGGTATATATCTT
>DTYK01000102.1 GCA_012961925.1 Candidatus Latescibacterota bacterium | reverse complement strand
TGTGTAGGAAGATAGGTACGAAGACCTGCCATATCGAGGTTGCGGAAGAGATATTACCTGACTGGGTGAAGGGGAAAGAATTGGTAGGTATATCGGCAGGGACCTCGACCCCGAGCTGGATCGTCGATGAAGTGGTGAAGAGACTTGACGATCTTCGAAATGAGGTCTGAGGACAATGGGCGCAAATTCAATTATATACTAAGCTTGTGAAAAGGAGGGACATTGTTATGAATGAACACCAAGTTGGGGTGAGAAAAGGTAAGAAGGTAGGAGTCTTTATGGATCTGGAGGAGAGGGGGTACTCTGAAGAACATTTTTCCGAGATGCTCCGGCTATATGACCAGACGATGGAGGGCATTAAACAGGGGGAGATCGTTACAGGGAAAGTAGTGGCTGTGAGTGAAAAGGATGTAATCGTTGACATAGGGTTCAAATCTGAGGGCAGAATTCCTGCATCTGAATTTGGAGATCCACCGGAGGTTAAGGTTGGTGACGAGGTTGAGGTGTTCATTGAGGAGGTTGAGGACCAGGAGGGTCAGATTGTCCTGTCAAAGCAGAGGGCTGATTTCATACAGGTCTGGGACCAGATCAAGCATGCTTATGATACAGGGCAGACGGTGGAAGGTTATGCCGTCAGGAGGGTGAAAGGTGGGATAATGGTGGACCTCCTGGGAGTAGATGCATTTCTGCCGGGTTCACAACTCGACCTTAAACTTGTCAGGAACTTCGATCAATTCGTAGGGAAAACATTTCCGCTCAAGGTCATTAAGGTCAATAAGGGTAGGCGTAATATAGTTGTCTCCCGTCGCGCAGTACTGGCCGAGGAGCGAGAAAAACAACGTCAGGCGCTTCTTGCAGAGATTGAAGAGGGGCAGGTTTGTGAGGGGACGGTCAAGAACATCACCGACTTCGGGGCATTCATAGATTTAGGTGGTGTGGACGGACTTTTGCACATTACGGACATGTCCTGGGGGAGGGTTTCCCATCCATCGGAGCTCATGGCGATTGGAGACAAGATTAAAGTGAAGATCCTTAATTTTGACCGGGAAAGGGAGAGGGTGTCTCTCGGTCTGAAGCAACTCACTCCACACCCATGGGAGAACATAGAGGAGAAGTATCCAATCGGCGCGAAGGTGCGTGGAAAAGTGGTCAACATCACCAATTACGGAGCATTTGTTCAACTTGAAGAGGGGGTAGAAGGACTTGTCCACGTTTCGGAGATGTCCTGGACCCAGCATATCCGTCATCCGTCCCAAATGGTTGCTGTAGGAGACACCGTTGAAGTGGTTGTCCTCGAAATAGACAAAGAGCAAAAGAAGATTGCACTGAGCCTCAGACAGATTGAACCGGATCCCTGGCTTACCATAGATGAAAGATACCCCGTAGGAAGTAGAGTAAAAGGACTTGTGCGCAGTTTCACTAATTTTGGGGCTTTCATTCAGATTGAGGACGGAATCGATGGTCTGCTCCATATCTCGGATATGTCCTGGACTAAGAAGGTGAATCACCCGAGTGATATTTTGAAGAAAGGCAGTAAAGTGGAGGTAGTTATCCTGGGCATTGATAAGGAGAATCGGCGGATCTCGCTGGGATACAAGCAGCTTACCGAGGATCCATGGGACAAGCTTGGAGTGCAGTTTGCGCCGGGAACGGAGACCGAGGGCAAGATTAAGAGGATCCAGGACGCTGGTGTGGTAGTTGAGCTGGAGGGGGGCGTTGAAGGGTTTGTGCCTGCTTCCCATCTCGGTCAACCTGCATTGAAGAAGCCTGCTGAGGGGTTTCAGACCGGTGAGAGGCTGCCTTTGAAGGTGATCCAGTTCGAAAAAGAGAAGAAGAAGATTGTCCTTAGTGTTGAAGAATACCTGAAGGACAAGGAGAAGGCCGAAATAGAAGAGTTTAAGAAGAAGCATATGCCCAAGCCTGTTACGATTGGAGACATAGTGGGCGAGAAAGAATCACTGGGCAAGAGAGAGGAGATGGAAGAAAAACCAGAACATGAAGGAGAGGAAGAAGAACAGGAGCCAGGATCCGAGAAGTTAGAGGAAGAACAGACGTCGGAGCACGAAGAGTCAGGAGATAGTGAAAAATCTGGCTGACAGCGGTTGTGTGTTTTAGAGACAGGGATGATGCTGAATGAAGCTAACGGTCTCGTTTTTAACCGTGGGGTGCAAGCTTAACCAATCTGATACCGAGAGGCTTAAACAGAGGTTCAGACAGGCCGGCTTTGAGATTTTGCCCTTCGGGCATGTAGTCGATGTATCGGTGGTTAACACCTGCACGGTCACTTCCAAGGCCGACTATAGGTCCCGTCAGGCATTGAGGCGTGCCACCAAGAGCACTAAAGGACTGGTTGTAGCGACCGGTTGCTATGCCCAGATCGATCCGGATGATCTCGCTCGAATCAGGGGTGTCCATTTGGTGGTAGGAACCAGAAGTCGAGGCAACCTCTCTCGGCTTGTGCAGGAGAGGCTGAAAGAAACTGATAGCAGGATGAACTGTAATGCTCGATGTTTTGATCCCCCAATTTCGCCTCCACCCGATTGTTTCGATGAGGCTGTGGTGTCCGGGCTTGATCGATTGACCCGGCCCTTTGTCAAGATACAAGACGGGTGTGACAACCGTTGTGCCTATTGTATCGTACCCCTGGCCAGAGGACCGAGTAGAAGCAGGGCCCCTGATAACGTCATAGAAGAGGTTAGTCAACTTGTCCGGGCGGGATATAAGGAGATCGTCCTGACAGGAGTGTGTCTCGGAGCATATGGGGGCGACATAAGTTTCGAAGATGATGAGGGGGAAGTAGAGGAGAGTGGAGGAGGGGTAACGCGTCAGTTTGATCTCCTGAACTTGATGGCGGTTATGGAACAGATTGAAGGTCTGCAGCGATTTCGGCTCAGTTCCATGGAGCCGATGGATCTTTCAGAAGGGCTGATAAAATTCATGGCGCAGTCGTCAAAGTTTTGCAGGCACCTTCACATCCCACTCCAGAGCGGAGACGATGAGATCCTGAAAAGGATGAACAGGCCCTATAATGCCTCGCAGTATCGGCACCTTGTTATCAAATTGAAACAGAGGATCCCAGATATAGGTATTGGTGCGGACGTCATCGTCGGTTTTCCGGGAGAGTCAGAGGAGAACTTCTTAAATACTTATAACCTGATTCAAGAACTCCCCATAAGTTACCTGCATATCTTCAGATTTTCGCCCAGAAAAGGGACCTCTGCCTGTCAAATGGAGGACCAGGTGGACGAAGGTGTGAAGAAAGCAAGGAGTCAGGCCTTACGCGAGCTGGATAGGATCAAAAGAAGGACCTTTATAATGTCCTTCATCGGTCAAAGACTTCCTGTCTTATTTGAGAACCGGCGGGACAAGGAGACAGGTCTTCTGACCGGGCTGACAGACAATTATATCAGGGTGCTTGCAGATGGTCCGGATGAACTGATGAACAAGGGTGTTATGGAGGTAGAGTTGATGAGGCCGCATGGAAGGAAGGTCATCGGCAGAGTTGTATCATGAAGGATTGTTTGCTAAGGAACAGAACCGTCCTTTCTGCTCTTTAGAGCCCGGAATCCCTGCGTAGGTTTCTTACTGAAATAATATCATCATGAAAAATTGGAAACGTCTTTCCGGCAATTGGACTTTATGCCTTTACGATAGTAATGAGGAGAAAGAATCCAAGGATCGATCTGAAACTTAAGTATAGAAAAACCTTGGCGATTTGCCTCGGTTTATCCCTTACGCTCCATCTGTTCCTCTTTTTGTTCGCGGGCCAACTTGAGGTGAAACCCTATGAGAAGCCTGTGAGCGAGGAGATGATTAAGATCGAGGATATCCCAGAAACTCCCACTCGTTCCAGACCGTCCCCGCCCATGAGACCCTCAGTGCCCATTGTGAGGGACGGCATTGATGTTCCTGCCGAAGCAACAATCGAACCGACGGAGCTGGATCTGGATGAAGTGCCTCCAGTTCCTCCTTTGCCTCCTCCGCCCCCGGAACTCCCGAGGACTGATGAGGTTATTGACTTCTTCAGGGCGGAGGTGAAGCCCCGTTTGGTGAAGTCCATCAAACCGGAGTATCCGGAGGTTGCCAGGAGGGCAGGCATAGAGGGAATGGTTATCTTACATCTGTTGGTCGGCAAAGATGGCAGAGTGAGAAAGGTCCTGGTGATTAAGGCCCCGGGGGAGAAGATAGAAATCTCCAAGGATCCTGAGGAATGCGAAGATCGTGCTGGATTCATAAAGGCGGCCGTTGAGGCGGTCTGGCAGTTTGAATTCACGCCAGCTCTCCAGAACGGCAGGCCGGTTCGGGTCTGGGTCTCACTTCCTGTGAAGTTCGTCCTTACTGACTGAACGCCTGATAAACCTTTCGCCCGGCCACGGGCGGGGAAAAATCACGGTGATGGTCCAAGATCCATACATAAAGAGGTAATCCTATGAACAGATTATGCCTTGATTTCGAAAGGCCGTTGGTAGAACTGGAGGAGAGGATCGCCGAGCTCAGGAGGTATGCCTCTTCGGAAGGTATTGATATGTCCCAGGAGCTTGGAAAACTGGAAGAAGAAGCCGATAAGCTCCGAAAAAAGATATACTCTAAGCTCAGCAGATGGCAGAGAGTTCAACTTGCCCGCCATCCACAGCGTCCCCACACCCTCGACTACATCAATCTTATGATGACAGACTTCATCGAGCTTCATGGTGACCGGTTCTTCGGCGATGATCGTGCGATCGTCGCAGGCTTTGCCAAGTTGAATGGCGAACCTATAGCTGTTGTAGGACATCAGAAGGGGAGGGATACAAAGGAGAAGATCTACAGAAACTTCGGAATGCCCCATCCTGAGGGATACCGAAAGGCCTTAAGAATAATGAAATTGGCGGCGAAATTCAGGAGAGCTGTAATCTCGTTGATAGACACTCCTGGTGCTTATCCGGGGGTTGGCGCCGAGGAAAGGGGGCAGGCGGAGGCGATTGCACGAAATATTTTTGAGATGTCGCACCTCCCGACGCCTATTATCGTCGTCATCATAGGCGAGGGTGCCAGTGGTGGTGCCCTTGGTATCGGTGTTGGCGATCGCGTGTTGATGATGGAAAATACCTGGTATTCTGTCATCTCCCCGGAAGGTTGTGCAGCGATACTGTGGAAGACGAAAGATAAAAAAGAAGAAGCGGCGGAGGCCTTGAAGCCTGTTGCTGAAGATCTTATGGAATTGGGACTAATCGACAGGATTGTACCCGAACCCTTAGGTGGAGCCCATCGGGATTGGGAGAGAGCAGCGGAGACGTTGAAATCTTATATCTGCCAGGAACTGGCTGAAGTGAAGAAGATTCCTCCCAATGATCTCATCCACCTACGTGTTGAGAGGTTCAGCAAGATGGGAGTCTGGCAGGAATAGCCTCCCTATCGCTCGCGACGGTAATATACTCTAATTCGGCCTCTTCGTCTGTATTTGGCCATCACTATCATTCCGGTGATAAAGCCGCCAATATGTGCGAACCATGCAACACCTCCGCCTGACATCCCAAGAGAGGAAATTGCATTGGTTAACTGGATCAGAAACCAGAATCCCAGCACTATTACCGCTGGAATCCTGACGATTCTGATGAAGAAGAGAAAGAAGAAGAGCGTGTAGATACGGGCCCCGGGAAAGCGGATCAGATAAGCTCCTAAGACTCCTGCAATAGCCCCACTTGCACCCACCATGGGAAGCGTTGAATTGGGTTGAAGTAAGATCTGGAAAAACGTAGCTATGATACCACAGCCGATATAGAAGAACGTAAATCTGAAATGGCCGAGGATATCTTCCACATTGTTTCCGAAGATCCAAAGGTATAACATATTCCCGGCAATATGGAGAAAGCCTCCATGGGTGAACATAGCCGTGATAGGTGTCAGGAAGGTCGGAATCGGGTTTTCCGGTCTCAATCCCACAAAATGTGTGAGTTCATAAGGGATGACGCTCATTTGCAGGACAAATCCATGAAACCCATCTATGCCCAGCGAGATTTGATGAAGGAAGATCACGACGTTGGTCACAATAATCCCGATGGTCACAAAAGGGAAAAGCCTTGTTGGATTCTCGTCCTTAAGAGGGATCATGGGGATAAGATCCTTTTGGATTCAGTGGTTCAGCCCTCAGGCTAAGTTGGTGGAGTTCTTATAATATGATCTATTAATCGTTTTCAGTCAATAGTTTTCTTAGGGATCTCTTTAACAGGCCCTTGAAGAAACCACAGGGGGTGCAAAGATGATAAAAGAGGTTAAGATAGAAAATTTCTTATATTTTCAGGAACTTATATCTCCCAAGGCAGAGGTTTATAGACAGAAATAGGAAGGAGGAGAGGATGGCAAAGAAGAGACTTGGATTTGCTCTTATTGGCTGTGGGACGATAGCTCCGTGGCATATGCAGGCGATAGAGAGAGTGGAGGGGGCAGAACTTGTAGCTGTCTCGGACCTAAGGGCGGAGAGAGCCAGAAAGGCCGGAGAGGAATATGGGGTCGATTGGTACACGGATTATAAACAGGTGCTGCAACGCGATGATGTCGATGCCGTCTCTGTGCTCACCCCCAGCGGTGTCCGGAAGGAGATAGTTATAGCTGCAGCCGCAGCAAGGAAACACGTGATAGTAGAGAAACCGATAGAGGTAACACTTGAGAGAACAGATGCCATGATTAAGGCCTGCCGTGAAGCCGGTGTTAAACTGGCGGTTATCTTTCAAAATCGTTTTCTCCCGGGGATCAGGAAGATCAAAGAGTCGGTGGATACGGGTCAGTTCGGGAGGCTCATACTTGGCGATGCCTACGTAAAATGGTACCGTACCCAGGAATATTATGATTCTGGTGGCTGGCGGGGTACCTGGAAGTACGATGGTGGAGGTGCCCTAATGAACCAATCCATCCACACGATCGACCTTCTGTTATGGGTGATGGGACCGGTTAGGAGCGTGTCGGCCAAAACAGCGACCTTGGCCCACACGAACATCGAGGTAGAGGATGTTGCTGTTGCCACCCTGAAGTTTACCAATGGCTCTCTTGGTGTGATCGAAGGGTCGACCGCATTATATCCTGGATTTCCGCACCGTCTGGAGATCCACGGAGAAAAGGGATCGGCCATCCTACAAGGGGAACAGATCGTTTTCTGGGATCTTAAGGATGGCGAGAGACTGGAGACTCCTTTCCCTCGGAAGAAAGAGGAGGCACCGGGGGGGCAAGCAGATCCTACCAGGATCGGTACCGAAGGGCATTATCTCCAGATAAAGGATTTTGTGGAAGCGATCCGTGAGGGCCGGGAACCCCAGGTCAACGGCGAGGAAGGCAGGAGAACCGTCGAACTTATCACAGCGATCTACGAATCGGCAAAAACCGGCAAAGAAGTGACCATTAAACCCTGACAATACTACATGGACGTAAAAAAGATACATCCTTTCAGTATGAGGCTAAATTTTTTTCCCGTGAGATAATTTCTGACTGCTCTTTTTTGGGGAAGAAATGCTTTGAGGGTGACGTTGAAAAAAAACAGAAAGGTCTTGCTGATCAATTCCAATCGCATCAAGCCAGCAGTAGCCCCGATCGCTCTGGACTACTTAGCTCAGTCGCTCAAAGAATCCGGCTATTCGGTTGACCTGCTTGATCTATGTTTCTGCGCTGACTACCGGAGCGCTTTCGATCAATATCTCCGTGAGAATTCCCCTGGTGTTATTGCTATTACGATCAGGAATCTTGATGATGCTCATTCAGGAAGTCGGAGATCTTTCTTGCCGGGTATAAGGAAGATGGTGGTGTATCTTAAAGAGAGAATTTCTGTCCCGGTAATTTTAGGTGGCGTGGGTTTCTCTATAGCCCCTGAGAAGGTCCTTCAATATTGCCAGGCAAATCTGGGTATCCGTGGGGAAGGAGAACACAGCCTCCCAATGCTCCTGGACAGGCTGTTTAGCGAGCGGGACTATACCGATGTCCCGGGTCTGGTGTACAGAGCGGGGGGAGAATACAAGGTCAATGCCGAAAAATACGTGGACCTTGCAAGACTCCCAACTCAGCCCCGGAGCTTCGTTGATAACCACAGGTATTTCGTTGAAGGGGGGCAGGGGAGTATAGAGACCAAAAGAGGTTGTGATCAGCAGTGTATCTATTGTGTTGATCCTGTAAGTAAGGGTAAAAGGATACGTGTCCGTCCACCCCAGCACGTAGCGGATGAACTGGAGGCGTTGCTCAGTAAAGGTATTAACTGCTTCCACACCTGTGACAGTGAATTCAATATTCCCGAGGATCACGCCAAGGAAGTCTGCGAGGAGCTTATAAAGCGCGGTCTTTCGAAACAGATAAGCTGGTATGCTTACGCGAGTCCGAAGCCTTTCTCCGGGGAGCTGGCCAGCCTCATGAAGCGGTCCGGTTGTGTGGGGATCGACTTTGGGGTGGACAGCGGGAATGACAGGATGCTGGAGCGATTGGGAAGAGACTTTACACAGGAGGATATCAGGAAAGTTGCAGGCCTTTGTCATAGGTATGGAATCACGTTCATGTTCGATCTTCTCTTAGGAGGCCCGGGAGAAACGAAAGCAAGCGTCGAAGAGACCATCGAACTTATGCATGAGACAAAACCTTCTATGGTTGGGGTGACGGTGGGCATAAGGATCTATCCGGGGACGAAAATGGCGGAGATGATCAGGGGAGAGGGCCCGATATTCGGGAATAGAAATCTATTCGGTATCGTTGAGGGCAACGAGGACTTTCTGGAACCGGTGTTCTACATCTCCGAAGAGGTGGGCAAGCACATAACATCATGGGTGACAAGATTAACTGGTGGTAACAGGAGATTCCTGTTTGCTGATGGCGAGGATCCGAATAGGGATTATAATTACAATGATAACGCTGTGCTGGTGGAGGCAATCCGTAAAGGATACCGCGGGGCTTACTGGGATATCTTAAGGAGACGGAGAGAGGAAAATGACTGACGTAGTCTGTCTTGGGATCTTGGTCGCTGATGTGATGGGCAAGCCGATCGACACTATCCCAGCAGAGAATCGATTGGCCCTCTTTGAAAAGATGGAACTTCACATAGGGGGCTGTGCGGCCAACACAGGCATTGCTCTGACACGACTGGGTGCCAGGGTTCGAGTGGTAGGGAAAGTGGGCGCTGACGGATTCGGCGACTTCATACTCAATACGCTGAAGGAGAACAACATCGATGCCAATTGGGTGGTCAGAGATCCAGAGGCCGGTACCCCGTTTACTTTTGCGATGATATCTTCCAAGGGAAAGAGGAGGTTCCTCCATTGTTTAGGCACAAACGCCACCTTTAACCTGAGCGATATAGACCTGCGAAGCATCAGGTCTACCAGGATACTCCACATTGCAGGTACCTATTTAATGCCGCGGCTTGACGGGGAAGGGACTGCTCAGGTCCTCAGGGAAGCAAAAAGGGCGGGGGTTAAAACGTCCCTCGATACCGCCTACAACGATCAGATTCAGAACTGGGAAAGGATAATCACCCCCTCTCTTCCTTACATCGACTATTTTCTACCGAGCGTCGAGGAAGCTCAGAAGATAACG
Source organism: Candidatus Latescibacterota bacterium (assembly GCA_012961925.1). Classification (GTDB taxonomy): domain Bacteria; phylum Latescibacterota; class MVCY01; order MVCY01; family DTYK01; genus DTYK01. The sequence goes on along the minus strand of DTYK01000102.1, from coordinate 2,240 downwards.
GGGGAAACGTCTCCTGAACGGATGGCGGCGGTGCTCAAGGACATCTGTCCGGGTGTGGTCGGTATAAAGTTAGGACCGAAAGGATTTCTGCTGAAGACAGATCGAATTGAAAAGGTGATCCCACCATATGAGGTTAGGGTGATAGACACCTCTGGTGCGGGGGATGCCTTTGTGGCCGGTTTCCTGCGTGGGGTTCTCGAAGGTTGGGATTTTGAAGAATGTGCCCGTCTGGGCAATGCCGTTGCCTCTTTTTGCATCAGGGCAATTGGATGCACAGCTGGCGTAAGACCCTTAGGAGAGACACTGGAGTTTATGAGGAAGAAGGTTGCTACCACATCTTAATCGAGGTGACCAGGCGGAGCTATTGCATTATGATGGGAAGTATACACGCAATAAATAAGAACCCGGAGGCCAGGAAATCGTCTCCGGGTTTCTTTAGCTAACTGGTTTCTGCATACCCACCAGTATTCACCATGTGTACTGGCCGATATTGGCTATCCCACCAGGCTGAGTCAAGGCGTAGACGATAAGATTAACGCCGAACTGAAGTCCACGCTCGCGTCCTGCTGCATTGGGGTCTCCCCAATACCAACTGATGTTGAGATCGCTGAAGACCACCGCTAACCTTCCTCGTATCTCAATACCTTCCAGATAGTTCACATTTCCACCACTTGCCCCACCTAAGGGAGGACCGTCATCGAAGTCGTAGAAACTGTGGAAGAGCGGATGGTTTTTAGGAATTCGGAAGAATTTGGCATCTCTACCCAAGGCCTGTTTCAAAACTGCCCTCATCTGTTGGTCGAAAGTTGTGCCTGCAATTCCTCCTCCATCTGGTGGAGCCCCTTCCTCTCTGCTATGGGCAATATCTTCGACAAAGAGAAACCCTCCGCTGCGGAGGTAATTGCCCAAATTTTCTATCTCAACAGGACTCAGTGAGACCACACACTCCTGGCCGGTCATATAGATGAACGGAGCCTTGAAGAGCTCAGGAGAACTCAACTCGATCTTTTGGCCCTTAATGCTGGCCTTGATCTTAGTATGGTCGTTCATATACCTGAGGAGATTTGGTATGGCAAGTGGAAAAGTATCAACCTTCGGGTCCTGGTAGTTGAACTCTACCAGTGTCATATTAAAATACCCAGTGATAGCTTTTTTATCCGCTGGGTTGGTTATAATAACCGCATTATATCTCCCAGTGTCCAAGTTCTTCATGCCCAATAGTTCAGTTCGTATACTAACTGCCTCCTGAGCCGCCGTCATTCTCGTCGGCGTCACAAGTTCGACCGGCTTGAATTCAATACTGGCAGCTTTCGCCCCGCTCGGGGGAGCGTAGAACTGAATCCCTGCTGTGACAGCCCCCAGAAGGTCGGCCCCCAAGGAACTTATGTCCACCAATCTAGTGAGATCCGCAACAGGTTGGGGCTGATCAAGGCGCGCCAACATCTCCATCTGCACCTCGGAGATCTCCGGCCTCTTGGCCAGATCAAAGCTTTTCTTCAGTATAGGAGGTCGTGGTACGAATCTCACCCGGCGAGCTTCTTCCTTTCGGCCGACCTTTGGCAAGTATACATAGGAGATGACAAACGCCGCAGTGTGCAGAAACACCGAGGCCAGCATAGCAATAGCCGTTATTCGTTTCCTTCTTTTAATGGCACCTCACCCCTTTCTCCGGTCGCAAAAGTACCTCCATACTCCGACTCTCATCTGACCACAATCAATATACCCTTATTATCTTCTGCGACACATGGACTATTCCGCTTCTTCCTCTTCCTCTCCAGGAGGCGTTGTTGCGATCACGTTATCAACGATACCCGCCTTCTTGGCTATATCCATTGCTTTAACAACCACACCGTGAAAGGTCTTTTTATCGGCCTGAATGATCAGGGTCGTGGTATTATTAAACGTGCGCCTTCCCTGTTCTATCTGGTCCTTCAGGTCGGCAAAAGTGACCGTACGTCGGTTAAGCTTCATATTACCGTCCTGGTCGATAACCAGAAACAAATTCTGTAATTCCGGCGTCCTGGTCTCCTCTGCCTCCGGAAGTTTGACGTCGAGACCCGGTGTTAACGAAAAGACCGTCGTCACCATGAAGAAAATAAGGAGCAAAAAGACGCAGTCAACCAACGGTGTTAAAGGTACCTGTGCACGCCTTCTACCCTTTACTGGCCCATTCACTCTTTCTCACCTCCTAAGGGAAAAACGTTTGAAGGGTTCACTCTGTCTTTTTCCCTCTGCTTCTT
>DTYK01000101.1 GCA_012961925.1 Candidatus Latescibacterota bacterium | reverse complement strand
TACACCGAGACCCACAATCTCTCTTTGGGTAGCCTCAGGATCTGAGTGATGAATTCCCAGGCATATTCGATGGCCGCCTCCTTGAAATAGTCGCCGAAGGAGAAGTTGCCTAACATCTCAAAGAAGGTATGGTGCCTTGCCGTCCTGCCGACCTTCTCCAGATCGTTGTGTTTTCCACCGGCACGGATACATTTCTGGCACGATGTGGCCCTGCGGTATTCTCTCTTCTCTTTCCCGAGAAGAGCAAGCTTAAACTGATTCATCCCGGCATTGGCAAAAAGCAGGGTTGGGTCGTCCTGCGGTATGACAGGAGAGCTCGGTACCCTCCTGTGACCTCTCTCCTCGAAATAACTCAAAAATGCCTCTCTTATCTCACCAGACCTCATCTTCCAGTTTCCTCCAGGCCTCAGCTACCACCTTTCCGATGGTCTCCCGGTCAAACCCTCTTCTTAATAGAAACTCGAACATCCTCCTTTTTGCCCGCACCTGGTCAAGGTCCCGGTACCTTCGGAGTCTCCTCTCAAGCAGGGTGGCCGCTATTTCGCCCTCATCGACATCCCGAAACACCTCTTCGATCGCCCTCCGGGAGATCTCATCCGCCACCCCCTTCTGCCATAGCTCTTGGGCTATCAACCGTCGTCCTTTCGGCCTGTTCTTGAGCCTATCCCTCGCCCACATCCGTGAAAACTCAAGGTCATCTATCAATCCAGCCTTGATGAGATCCTCGATCACCTTCGCGATAGTGCTCTCATTATAACCCTTTTCTGAGAGTTTGTCAATAACCTCCTTCTTGCTTCTGGGACGGTAGGAGAGATACCTCAAAGCCGAATCCCTGGCCCTTGCCACCTCATCCTTCTCAAGGATCTGCGTGAAAGTCTCCTCATCAATCTCGGAGCCGACTCTAAGCCGGTATTTTTCAATAACCTCTTCGCTCAGGCCAAAGGCAAACTCACCGTTAAGAAAGACCGACCGACGGTGGGGGTTCCTCTTCTGAGGCGAGATGGCAGTTATCTTGCGTGGTCCACCCATAACATTGAGGTGATAATTCACAGCCACTGATAAAAGCCCGGCCCACAAAATTGGAGCCAGTACGGCATTGTATCCCTATTTTATCTCTCTTCAAATGTAACCCCCAGGGGCGAAAATGTCAAGTAAAAAAGGCCTGGAAGATGGCCAAGAATCGGGTATTTGTCCCGTCTCTTCTTTTAAAATTTCCCGGTTTTGCTACATGTAATTATGGCATAGCATCCCCCCGGGTGGATTTGTTGAAGGTAAAGAATGGAAATATTGGGCTTGACTTTATACTGTATGATGGTTATTTTGTTATCGAGAGGTCATAAACCGTGAGGAAGGGAAACGCTCTTCAGTACAGAATCCTTCAAGCAAGACCTTTTTGCCAAAATGCTGAAGCCGGTCTATATGGCTTTGAAGGGTGGAATGGAGGACTTAATGAACCACGTGTTAAAATTGAGCGATCATAATGAAGAGAAGGAGATCGAGTTTGAGCTCTCCTGGCTTTTGTCCCTGACAATTCAAGAGAGGTTTCATCTGATGTTTAAGAAGACCAAGGAGCTGTTGGAACTATTGGAAGAGAATGGACACAGAAGACCTCCTCAGATTATTAAAAGAACATAATGTTGATTTTGTGATAATCGGGGCCACCGCCTTCCCTGTGTATGGATATGTCCGTGCAACATTAGATATCGACATCTTCATAAGACCGGAGCGCGGGAATGCGGAGCGAACCTTACAAGCTCTGAAAGAGTTCGGGTATGATATGTCCGATGTTTCGGTAGATGACTTATTGACGAAAAAGTTATTGATCCGTCAGTACGCCACCGAGGCAGACATCCATCCGTTTGTAAAAGGTATGTCCTTTGAAAGAATTTGGAAAAATAAGACTAAGGCTAAGTTTGGGAACACATCGGTATTTTTCGCCTCGCTGGACGATCTTATTGAGATGAAAAGGGCAGTGGGGCGCCCTCAAGATCTACAAGATCTCAAGTATCTATTGAGGTTAAAGAAAAAAGGGGGTTCGAGATGAGAAGGCAGATGTTTACCGTGATCGCAATCACAGTCCTGTTTATGCCGCTTTTGTGGCTTATCGGCTGTGCTGAGGGCCCGACCGGGGTCGAGGAGGTGACCGAAGAGGAAAGGGCCCTGGCAAGAACCAGGGTTACCGACGCGGAGAACCATCTTGTGAATGCTGTGGCAATTGCCATGGGAGAGGAGGAGCTCCCGGATTTCACCGCGGCTAATGCCGCCTATAAGGAGGCCCTTACGCTGGATCCAGGCAACCTTCAGGCCAACTTTGGCGCTGCTGTGACCGAGATCCTGAGCCTCCTCAACGACCCCGACATCCGTACCGTAATCGACAGCCTGGAGGCCTGGACTGAAAGCGGGGTATTCCCCATGTCGCCGCGGTATGGAGAAGGAGCATCGAGGGTCGGCCAGGCTAAGGCGGTACGATCTTTACCCCGGCTCCTGTTCAAGACTGCAAACACAGCATTGAGCAACCCTCCTCTGGTGCATGAGGTGCAGGAGATTATCGAAACGGAGCTTGTCCCGCGCATCGACTACGCCCTGGAGCGTCTGGCCATCCTCGAAGGGCATCCGGACTTCCAGTATCTACTCCCCCCAAGGATGACGGCTCAACCGGATACAATGGAGGTCGATCTGGGGGAGGTCTACTTACTGGATGCGTCATTGAATATCCTCAGGGTCGTTGCCAACCTCGTCACAGCATATAACCTGGACTTCGACAAGGACGGGAGCTACGAGTACCTTGAGGATGAGATCGCTGCCGCCAGGCATTTCAAGTATCTCATCGAGGATAGCCCTACGTTCCTCACCTTAAGGCCTGGCAATCGCATGAGGGAGGTGAAATCCGGGTTGCTTACCGCCCTTGATAAGGCCGAAGGGTGTCTCGCCTTCATCCGTGCCGAGACTGATCCGCAGGATGATGATGTGATCAAAGTAGAGATGATAGCGATGATGGATGAGCAGATCGTACCGGGCGATCCCGAAGCGCCGAACTTCGCCAGGGCCTTTGATCGTCCGGAAGACATCATCGCCGAACTCAAGAAGATCCTGAGCGGACCTTATACGCTCACTGAGGACTTTGACGGCGATGAGACCACCCCGGACGTGCCGATCATCGTAGACATAGCTCATATTCTCGATAATCCGGTTCAGGATCTCAGGACCCTCCTCCCCTACCATGCCTGGCTACCGGAGGAGCAGTGGGGAATGGTCGAAGGGCCTCCGATCTACTTTACTGATGAGAAGGGGAACCCGCTGGACATGATGGCAGAGGATTTCTTCCCTGTCTTCCCTGACTATACGTTCGGCGGTCTCCTTCCTGGTATGACCCGGGAGAAATTCGAGGCACTGATCCGCTGGGCGTTCCCCGAGGAAGAAGGGTTTGAAAAGCCGGTGGCTGGTCCGCCGATCGCCCTTTCCTTCATGATCTTCGGCTGACGTTGGGAGATAAACCATGCTCCGGGGATAAATACGGCCTACTTTGTGGTAGGATTATCCCGGTCGGCTTAGGCTGAGACAAAGAAGGGCAATGAGTAGCCTTTGCTCATTGCCCTTTTCAGTTGCGTTTGGAAGCGACTGTTGTTGACTGCCTTTTCTTCATAAGAGGGGATTTTGCTTGACTTTTTTGTCTTTTTAATTAAACTTTTAGATGACTATGTTGACGTCTGGGGCCTGGAGGGGAGAAAACTTCGGTCCACAAAGCTGTGGGGCCTCAGGATGGAGAAAATTTAGAAGCCGGATTGCTGGTAGGATCGAAGGATAGGAGGCAATCGAGTTTTTATGTATTGAGGTTGGTGGGATGGGAGAGTTGCAGCAGCGGATGGAAGAGCGATTGAAGCTGGAGGGCTACAGTTATCGTACTCGGAAGACATACCTGCAGCATATGAGGCGGTTCGTGGCCTATCACAGGAAAGACCCGCGGCAGTTGGCAGCTTCTGATATCCAACGCTATCTCCTCTATCTGTTGGATGAAAAGCGTGTGTCTCATTCTTATGTCAACCAGGCCGTTAGTGCTATTAAGTATTTCTATAGTCAAGTGTTAAAACAGCCGGTAAAAATAGCTGGGTTTCCAAGGCCGAAGAAAGCGAAGAAATTACCCGTTGTTCTCTCTGAGAAGGACATTACTCACTGCGAAGTGGGGAGAAGATCATGGAGAATGCTATCAAGCGCGCCGGGATTCAGAAGAAAGCCTCTGCTCATACCTTGCGTCACAGTTTTGCCACTCATCTTCTGGAGCACGGTACTGATATTCGCTACATTCAGGAGCTTTTAGGCCATTCTAATATCAAGACGACTCAAATCTATACCCATGTTGCCAGGCAGCAGACGGAGAAGATTATCAGCCCATTGGACCAGATTATGAAGAAGGGAGCAGGTTGAAAGTGGGTGAATTACAATTTCGCAGCAAGGGAGGATTGGCGAAACTTCTTTCGCAAATCAAAACGTTAGGCGAAACGACGACCATGAATAGAAGGAGGCAAAAACATGCCAATTGATGTTGAAAAGCGTAAGCAAATAGAGCAAATCTTCAGGAAATTCTTGTTAAATCGTGTCAAGACAGTTCATGGATTAAAACTGAGTCATTTAGACATCAATCCATTTCTTATTAGAATTCTCTCACATGAACTAGGTCTCGATAATTCAGAAGCAATTGTGAGATGGCTTATAAGCCAAAGGCTTGAGAGAGGAACAGTTACATCATTTGGCATTGCTTTGCAGGATGCTGCTAAGGTCTTCTCTGAGGGCACTGGGGTTGAGGGAGCCGATATTCTGAAAACTAAGAGGGGAAGACATCACCATATTCAAGTTAAGAGTGGACCAAACACAATTCCAAAGGATTTGGGGGTAAGAATAGCCCAACTTTTGCGCTCTGCCCAGAGACGCAATCGTGGTTCATTGGCACTTTATGGCATGTGTTATGGTAGTAAAGCACGTGTTAGCAGTATTGTAAGAAAATATGTACAAGAAGAAGGCGGGGT
>DTYK01000100.1 GCA_012961925.1 Candidatus Latescibacterota bacterium | reverse complement strand
GATCACCGGGCCGGAGGAGATACGGAGGTACGTCTATGGCATTACCCAAGATCCGGTCAAATGCGCCGTTACCTGCAATCTGGGCACCACCGGGGCAGGAGGTACGATGGACCACTGGCACCGCACCGATATGGCCGAATACGACGGGGCCCCCCGGTATCAGACCCGACCGCGCACGGAGGTCTTTCATGATACCTCTATCATCCAGAACAACTTCTTCCAGGCCTGCTTCCACACCAACATCGACGGCGGTGTCCTCCTGTACGACCCGGAGGGATTGGCCCATTATGACTCCAATTCTTTAGCTGTCCCTCTGTCGAAGGATTTTCTTTCCACAGTGGTCGAAGGGGTTGGAAAGTTGGTTCGCAAAGCCCAGTACGTTGAACCGGCAGGATACAAGGCGGTCTATGAAGAAGAGGCCGAAATCCAGAGCGGACGAGTACGTGAACGCCGAACCGTTACTGTCCACAGCGACACCCCTTATCTCAAGGTGCTCATCCAGAGAGAGTCTGAGATTCCGGAGCTGGGCACCAGAATCGGCCTGGAGCACTATGATTCCATGACTGTGGACGGAATGACTTATCGCAAGGCTGTTTCCCTGGATTGTCCGAAGGTGATGGTATTCGCTGATAGTCAGGGTATTCTGCCCGAACTGACGGTCTTAGTGCTGAAGACCGGCCAGATTCGAAAGGCGGAATGGGGACCGGGGAAGACATTGGTTCTACAGGGCCAAGAGGTAACCCAGGAGACCATCGAGCTGGCCTTCGCCGTTATGGAAGACGAAACACCGAAGAACACCGAAATAGACGATTTTCTTCAGGCGATGCAGCAGGACGAGCAAGAGGTGAGTTTTGACGGAAAGGAAGTGATTGAAGTTTCTAATCCCCATCCTTTCCCGATGGTTCGGATTCTCAAGATCATAGATCCTGACGGCTCCCCCCTACCAGGCTTGCGAAAACGGCTGGTGGATGTTCCGGGGAGCACAGCCGAGTCTGGAGCATCCGGGGTGCGATTATCTGAAGGTTTATCTCCCTGCGAAAGGTTCCGTTAAAGTGCGGCGGTACGGGTTCATTGATGGTGTGGTTAAGAATGGTTGGGGGTGTCAATATGATGGCAATTGGGGACATAAAGACCGAGAAGGAGAGGGGGAGAGTGGGGGAGGGGGAGACAGGGAGCGGAGGAGCAGGGGAGCAGGGGTGCAAGGGTGCAGAGGTGCAGGGGAGCAAGCGAGCAGAGGCGCGGAGGAGCAGGGGTGCAGGGGAATGGGCAGGCGAGTGTGTAGTGAAGGTGTTCAATGTGACGCCACTGATCTTTGCGCCCAGGGTGCAGTTTGCCCAAAAGATTGCCTCGGTGAAGCTGGATGGGAAACCGTGGCACTACTTTGATGAAGATATGGTTTTCCTGCCCAATCGTCCAGGGACGTATCGGGTGGAGGTGGCGTACGGCGAACCCACGGTGCCGCATCTGACGCGGACGTATGGAGTGCTGGGATCAAGCCACTGGGATGGGAAGACTTTGACGATGGAGTTTGAGCTGCCGCCGTGGGCCAACAGGCTCTACCCGGGGCTGAAGCTGACAGGAGCAGTGAAGACGGAGGGACGGGAGGTGACATCGGTCAAAAAGGCATCGGTAATTTACCGGGTAGAGAAGGGAGTGGTGATCGAATACCTGCCGGGCGAGGTGGTGGTTGACCTGGCATAGGTACTTGCGAGATGGAAGGTCGTATTGCTTCAACTGAAATATCTTTTGCTTGAATTTTGTATGAGATGCGGTTTAATTGAGAATTCTTAAACAGCGCTTATAATTTTCCTGGGGAAAATTCAAACCATCATGGAATTAATCTCAGGGAGATAACAGGTTCAAAATAAGCTTTGCATAAAAGGAGTGGAAATGGAAAGCATACTGGAATATCAGATCGCCCAACGGCTGGCAGAGCTTGGAGGCCGCATTTACCCTCAGGCCTTGCCGCTGAAACAGTGGCAGATGCAGTCACGCTGTACCCGGGATGAGGTAGTACCCCAGCCCCCGGACTCTGAATGGCATCAGGTGGACCTACCTGCCCAATGGGGTGGGAGTGAGATGACCACCTGGTTTCGCCGTCAAATAACAGTTCCCAAGGAGTTTGCCGGAAAGGTGGTAGTCCTGAACATCCACCCCGGTGGACTGGACACTGAGGGGCTGGTTTCGATCAACGGTGCCCCTTATCAGGGCTTGAACACCGGGCGAAACGAAGTGCTGCTCACGCGCAACGCTGAAGCCGGGCAGAGATTTGAGGTGCTCATCGAGGCTTCTGCCGGAGTAAAGAAGGGGCCGTGGACGTTTTCGCAGTGCGATCTGGCTGTACTCCAATCTCAAGTGGAAGCATTCTGGTACGATGCCAAAGTGGCCTTTGAGGCCGCTCTGGTTATGCCTGAGGAAAGTTCAGAAAGGGAGAGACTATTGCGTGCAGTTTACCGATCCCTGATGAAAGTTGAGCCCCTCTACGGGGACGAAGGGAAATTTCTAAATTCCATTTCACAGGCCAGCGAAGTTCTGAGGGCCACAGTCTACGCTACCCCAAAAGCAGAAACAGGCCCCAGGGCCCTTCTAATAGGCCATTCTCATCTGGACACAGCCTGGGGCTGGCGCAAAAAAGAGACGGTACGCAAACTGGCCCGAACCTTCACCAATACCCTGCGCTGCATGGAACAGTACCCGGAGTTCGTTTTCATCTGCCCACCGGCCCAGCTTTACCAGTTTGCCAAAGAGCACTACCCAGAGCTCTATCAGCAGGTCAAAGAGCGCATTGCCGAAGGCCGCTGGCAGATCTGGGGTGGTATGTGGATCGAGCCCGACTGTAACCTCGCCGGTGGCGAAGCCCTCATCAGACAAATCCTCTTTGACCACCGTTTCCTCCGGCAGGAATTCGGCCTGGAAACACAGGCGCTCTTCTTCCCGGATACCTATGGCAACACCTGGTCCCTGCCTCAGATTGCCAAGAAGTCGGGCATCAAATACTTCGTAAGTTGCAAGCTCTATCAAGGCGACACAAACGTCTTCCCCCATAGCCTGTTCTGGTGGGAGGGCATAGACGGCACCCGGTTGCTTAGCGTGATCGCCTATACCTATGGCGGCGAGTTTCTCCCAGAGAGCTCAAGGAGCGCTGGGAGCGCTTTCACCAAAAGGGGATTCTGGACGAGTACCTCTATTTCTACGGTTACTCCGATGGAGGTGGGGGGATCACCAGACCGCATCTGGAGTATGCTCGGCGTCTCAGGAATATCGACGGATTACCCAGGGCAGTACACCGAGGTCTGGAGGATTATCTTCGGCAGGTCGAGGCCGTTGCTGACCAATTGCCGGTCTGGAACGATGAGCTCTATTTTGAGAACCATCGGGCTATATACACCGTGGAGGCCCTGGAGAAGAAGAACCTGCGTCGCGCCGAGGCGCTGCTCCATGATGCGGAGGCCGTTTCGTCTTTGGCCAGCCTTTATACCCTGGAGCGTTCACGAACCCATTAAAGGCGATTTTGATTTTACCGGGAGGCGCAATCCGAGGGCGAATCTGAAAGGGTTTTTGGACCTGGT
>DTYK01000099.1 GCA_012961925.1 Candidatus Latescibacterota bacterium | reverse complement strand
TGTTCCCTCGAACGCCCTTCCCGGAGCCGGCTCAAACCGTACATCAGCCCGAGGGCGAAGAGGCCATAAGGTATTGCCAGGATGATAAGTAGGCCTACAACGATATCGATAATCACTCAGGAGATACTCCGGCAAACCGTCTTACTACCCCGTTAAGTCTATTACCAAGGACGGAAGCCAACTCAATTGACGGTTCTTCGTACCCCATAACCCCAACCACCATGTTGTGGGGATACGCAACTCCGAGCAGGTGCCTATAGCTCTACGGTCCCGTAGGTTTAGCTGTGAGCCGTGACTGACCCGGAAGTCAATCCCCTCTTTTTGGGGTACCTGGTTTATGCCAGGATTACGATGATTTAATAATACTAAGTTTCTGGTATAAAGTCAAGTGACTATTATACCAGGGAAAAAATTAATGCCTTGACTCGGCTTTGCAATACCAAAAGCGATATTCACCGTCCTGCATAAGCTGTTTATCTCGGGTCCTGACAGGCCCTGTGACAGATGGCGTCGGAACTACCTGAGGGTTTGTATGTTCTTGTTATTGCAGAACTATTTTTGAACTGCAAAAATCGGCTTGACAGACTATGGCCAGTGTTGCATATTATTTAAGGTAGTTGCTGGGAATTTCGGTTAGATCAGGCCGGGAGGAAGATTATGGACCCATGGTGGTTCTTGGGGCTGGTGCGGGAGTTTCTGACCTTCATGGAGGAGACCCTGGGATGCGTCTTACAGGAATAAGGACCGTTGGGACCACTGAGGAACAGCTGAGGGAAGCTGCCCAGCAGTTGCAAGGGCGGACAGATGTGGTAGCCATCTATGTGTTTGGCTCGTACGTCACCAGGCACAAACTGCCTGAAGACATAGATGTGTGCGTGATTGCGAAACACTCATTGGGCCTGGCAGAGGAATTGAAGATGGCAGCCCGGTTTCCGGACGATGTGGACGTGATTTTCTTCCATCGGCTGCCCATAAAGATCCGATTCAATGTCTTCAGGGAGGGGAGGCCGTTGTCAGTGAACGACGAGAAGGCCCTTGCAGAGATCAGGATCCGGACCATACGGCAACATCAGGATGCGTACTATTGGGCCCTCCGTTACGAGCGGAGGTGGTTTGAGTGAGGAGAATTGGGCGTATCTCGGCTGCTATTGATGACATAGAGCGGTTTTTCGGCGATATGCGTCGTATGGGGGTATGCGAAGAGATCTCCCAGGCGGACCTCAAAGGGTTCTACGCGGCCAGCATGGCCTTGCTGGCCATCATCAACCGGGCGATAGACCTGGCGAACGAGGTCATCCTCTCATATGGTTGGGAGGAGCCGTTCTCCTATGCAGAGGCCTTCCGAACCTTAGAGAAGCAGAAGGTCATAGATAATGGTCTTACCGGGAAACTCCTCGCCCTGGTGAGGCTGAGGAATTTTCTTTCTCACGAATACCACAGGGCTACGGAAGAAGATCTACGCCAGGCCTGTGAGCTGGTAGGTTCGGTGCAGGAATTTATAGCTGCTGTAAAAGATTGGGTAAAGAAAAAGAGGTAAGAGAAGATGAACTACAAAATAGGGTAGTGCCCCTCAATCGCTGAGTTATCCACTTCAATATAGCATTGCCCCCCTGCGAAGGGCGAGACTGTGCTGGGAAAGAACTGTGTTAACCCCGCCATTTTTGAGACTGTTATAGCAACAGCCCGAGGCGGGTTTTTGTTTAATAACAGCATTATGATCAGAAGATGGCTACGGCAACGTATATGTCGAAGTTAGACGCCCAGCCAAAAAGCCCTTGACAACCATAGGGAAGTGTCTTATCATAAAAGGGTTCTGTTTGCTGATGGATGAATCTCGAAGACATAACGCTGGAGGCATTATGGATAGGGCCAGAGTTAATATGAAGGCTGCGATCTTTTTAGGACCGGAGAAGATGGAGGTTAGGGAGGTGCCCAGGCCCGGTTGCGGGGATGGTGAGATACTGATAAGGGTCGGTGCCTGCGCTGTCTGTGGAACTGACGTGAGGATCTATTATCACGGGCAGAGAAATGTCCACCCGCCCCACATAATCGGCCATGAGATCGCTGGGACTATCGAAGAACTTGGAACAGGAGTATCGGGCTATGATATAGGCGATCGTGTGATTCTGGTGACGTCGGTGGGCTGCGGAAAGTGCAAATACTGCGTTAGGGGCTATCAGAACCTCTGTGTGGACACAAGGGCGATAGGCTACTTTTACCAGGGGGGATTCGCGGAATACATGGCTGTGCCAAGAGAGGCCGTCCAACAGGGAAGTGTCCTGAAGATACCTGGAGAATTGTCCTTTGAGCAGGCCTCTATTATCGAACCTCTCTCCTGTTGTATCAACGGGCAGGACTATCTGAAAATAGAACAGGGGGATGTGGTGGCCATCTTCGGTGCCGGTCCCATAGGCTGTATGCACACCGAGCTTGCCAGGGCAAGCGGTGCCTCGGAGACGATACTCATTGAAGTCTCCCCAACGAGGCTCGATTTAGCACGGGATTTCTCCCCGGATCTTCTGATCGATGCTGGCAGGGAGGATCCTGTCGAAAGGGTGCTGGAGATAACGGATGGAGAGGGGGCGGACGTCGTCGTCGTGGCCTGTTCCTCTCCAAGGGCTCAGCAACAGGCCCTCCAGCTCACAGCAAAGAGGGGAAGGATAAGCTTCTTTGCCGGCCTTCCGAGGGGTAGTTCAGTAGTTGAACTCGATAGCAACCTGATCCATTACAGAGAGATATCAGTCTTCGGGGCCTTTGCCTCTTACAGGGAGCAATATATCCGTGCCATGACACTGGTCTCTTCCGGCAAGGTTCGGGCAGAGAGGTTTATCACCCACAGGTTTGCCCTCGATGACATCGTAAAGGCGATAGAGACTACTAAAAGCGGAGTAGGGTTAAAGGCGGTGATAGGTAATGAGGCTCAGGGATAAAGTGGCAATTGTCACCGGTGCCGGTCAGGGTCTTGGCGAGGCCATTGCCAGACGGCTGGCTGAAGAGGGGGCCTCCGTTGTGGTCGCCGATATAGATTATCAGAAGGCCCGGGAGGTCGCCAAAGGGATAACCGAGCAATGCCATCGGAGGACCCTTGCCCTCTTTACCGATGTGACCGATGGCGCACAGGTGAGGGATATGGTGAAGAAGACGGTTGAGGAGTTCGGCAGGATCGATATACTGGTGAGTAATGCAGGTATACTCCTCGCCCATGAGATCACCGAATTCCCGGAGGAAGATTGGCGCAGGATCATAGATGTCAACCTCACGGGCTACTTCCTGTGTGCCAGGGAGGTGGCCAGGGTGATGAAATCCCAGAGGAGCGGCGTGATCATCCAGATCAATTCAAAGTCCGGTAAGAAGGGGAGCTATAAGAATTGTGCCTATGCTGCCTCGAAGTTCGGGGGTATCGGCCTTACCCAGAGCATAGCCCTCGACTTGGCCCCGTACGGGATCAGGGTGAACGCTGTCTGTCCTGGCAACCTGCTCGATTCTCCCCTCTGGGTCAACAGCCTGTACGATCAATATGCGAAGAAGTGGGGGATATCAAAGGAAGAGGTGAGAAAGAGGTACGAACAACAGGTTCCTCTGGGAAGGGGTTGTACGTACCAGGACGTGACCAATGTGGTTGTGTTCCTGGCAGGCGATGAATCGAGCTATATGACCGGCCAGGCCATAAACGTAACGGGCGGACAGGAGATGAGATGAACAACTCTAACAGCACATTGAAGCTTGGCATAAATTTAGCCTTTGTCAGGAAGAGGTGGACCTCTCCGGAGGAATGGTTCAGCATTGTGAAGGAGAAGTTAGGTCTGGAGTACGTCGAATTCTGTTCCGATCTGCTCGACCCGGTCTTTGTCTCCGAACCGACCAGATCGCGCCTGGCGGCCGAGATCAAATCAAAGGCAGAAGAATATGGACTCCAGATCGTTGACTATTGCACGGGTATGATGCCACACTGTATAAACCTTTTAAGCCACCCTGATCCTGAAGTGAGGCAGGACGGGTTCAGATGGTGTGAGGGAGCGGTCAAGGTTGCGGCCAAGATGGGAGCCAGGGGCATTGGTGGACATTTCGATGCCATAAGCTTCAGGGACTGGAGTGACGAAAACAGGTATGAATTTTACATTGCTGGTCTTATTCAGGCCTTCCGGGGGTTATCGAAACTGGCTGGAGAGCGGGGTCTTGAGTTCATCCTCTGGGAGCAGATGTATGTCCCTGGTGAGGTACCTTATACCATAGATCAGGCGGAGGAGGTATACAGGAGGACTAATGAAGATGCCGGCCTCCCTGTATATTTGCTCGTTGATATCGGACACGCCTGCTGTCAGAACTACCCTCATAAGCCTCAGGACAGAGACCCTTACACCTGGCTTCGGCGTCTTGCTCCGATCTCTCCGGTGATCCATATCCATCAGACAACGGCAGACGCAAGCTGTCACTGGCCCTTTACCAGGGAGTACAATGAAGCTGGGATAATCAGGCCGGAGAAGGTGATCGAGGCCATCAATAGTTCGGGTTCGAAGGAGAACTATCTCGTATTTGAGGTCTTTCATCCATTAGCCGCGGATGAGGGGCAGGTGTTGGATGAGCTATCCCAAACGGTGGAGTACTGGAGGAGGCATGTGGAGGAGTGAAAATGGACGAGAAAGCAAAGATAAGGGCAGAGCTGGTTGAATACGGGAGAAGGATTGCCGAGAAAGGATTGGTGGTGGGGCCTGGAGGAAACACCAGTGTCCGGTTTGGGGACGTGGTGTACATGAAGGCCTCGGGCATAGCCTTTGAGGAGGCGGGAGAGACCGACTACATCGGTGTAGATCTGAGGACCGGTGAGGTGGTG
>DTYK01000098.1 GCA_012961925.1 Candidatus Latescibacterota bacterium | reverse complement strand
GTCTGGGATTGGCCATTGTCCAGAGCGCAGTCGCGACCTGCGGGGGGCGCATCTGGGTGGAAAGCGAGGAGGGAACAGGTAGTACCTTCTCTTTCACATTGCCGATCCAGAGGTGACCCGGCCAACTGCAGAGGCCCTGGTCACCAATGGGATTAAGGAAGTCACCCTGGGTCGAAGCACTGCCCACGGTGGGCCAGGACATCGGGCTGACCACCTCTCCATTCTTCATTCTCCTCCACTCTATTGCACTTTCCCACCACGCATGATATAATTACCCAGACATGACCTTCCCCCTCAGAGTGATGGGGCCTGAGAGGGAAACAAAAAAGGGACCAACCGCGTTCAGGCACGGCAGGCCCTTCAATGTGCCCCCTTTCTGCTTGGTCAGGAAGGCCAAGCTCTGACCAGATGATACCAAAGAGCCGCTTTCCGTGTCAAGCAGGAGAGCGGCTTTATGGCTGCGGACATTTCCATGTAAATATGAATTTCGCCATTATGTCCAAAATCGAGGAGAGAAAGCTATGAAAAATACAACAACAGAAGGAAAAAACGATACGACCGATTCTACTCCCTCCAACTTTATCCGCGAGATTATCGAGGAAGACTTGAGGACAAACAAATACGGTGGTCGAGTTCATACTCGATTTCCACCGGAGCCCAACGGCTATCTGCATATTGGACACGCCAAATCCATCTGCCTCAATTTCGGTCTGGCCGCCGATTACGGGGGTCTTTGCAATTTGCGATTCGACGATACCAATCCAACCAAAGAGGAGGTGGAATACGTAGAATCAATCAAGGAAGACGTTCGCTGGCTCGGATTCGATTGGGAGGACCGGGAGTTTTACGCATCGGACTATTTTGAGCAACTATACGAGTGGGCCGTGCAGTTGATCAAAGAAGGCAAGGCCTACGTTTGCGACTTGAGCGCGGACGAAATCCGAGAATACCGGGGTACTTTGACCGAGCCCGGCAAGGAAAGCCCCTATCGCAACCGCTCGGTCGAAGAAAACCTGGACTTGTTTGAACGCATGCGGGCCGGCGAATTCCCGGACGGGGCTCGCACCCTTCGCGCCAGGATTGATATGGCCCATCCCAACGTGGTCATGCGCGATCCGGTTATGTATCGCATCCTGCACGAAACCCATCATCGGACGGGCGACGAGTGGTGCATTTACCCGATGTACGACTGGGCCCATGGCCAGTGTGATTCCATCGAAGGCATCACCCATTCGATTTGCACGCTGGAATTTGAAAACAATCGCCAGTTGTACAACTGGTATCTCGATGCATTGGACATCTACCATCCCCGGCAGATCGAATTCGCTCCCCTCAACCTCAGTTTCACCGTGCTGAGTAAGCGAAAGCTCATCCGATTGGTAGAGCAAGGGGTTGTCAGCGGCTGGGACGACCCACGGATGCCTACTCTATCGGGGCTGCGGAGACGGGGCTACACCCCGGAGGCCATCCGGGACTTTTGTGAGCGCATCGGAGTGGCCAAGGCCAATAGCGTCGTTGATATTGCCCTGCTCGAGCACTGCCTCCGCCAGGACTTGAACAAACGCGCTCCACGGGTGATGGCTGTCTTGCGCCCTCTGCGGTTGGTCATTGACAATTATCCAGAAGACCAGGTAGAAGAGCTAGAGGCCGTCAACAATCCAGAGGATGCCAGCATGGGGACAAGGAAGGTTCCTTTTTCGCGTGTGCTCTACATCGAGCGCGAGGATTTCCGTGAGGACCCGCCGAGAAAGTGGTTCCGTCTGGCCCCCGGCCGTGAGGTGCGGCTGAAACACGCCTATTACGTCACCTGCGTGGACGTGGTCAGGGATGAACGAACCGGCGAAGTAGTTGAACTGCATTGTACCTACGATCCGGAATCACGCGGCGGCGGGACTCCAGATGGACGCAAGGTCAGGGGAACGCTGCACTGGGTTTCGGCTGCCCACGCCCTCGAAGCCGAGGTACGCCTGTACGATCATCTTTTCGTAAAACCAGACCCAGACGACGTAGAAGAGGGCGCTGATTTCACCGCCAATCTGAATCCAGACTCGTTGGAAGTATTGACCTCGTGCCGCGTTGAACCAAGTCTGGCCGGTGCGACACCAGGAAGCCGCTACCAATTCCTGAGACTGGGCTACTTCTGCGTTGACCCTGATTCGGCCAACGGAAAGCTCGTCTTCAACCGGACAGTAACGTTACGCGATACCTGGGCCAAGATCGAGAAAGCGCAAAAGAATTAGGTGTGGCTAAAATAACCTGGAGTCG
>DTYK01000097.1 GCA_012961925.1 Candidatus Latescibacterota bacterium | reverse complement strand
TTAGAGAAGCCTGGGCTGAGTTGTAGGGATGTAGCCGTTGGAATTTTTATGTCATGGCGGGATAAGTGTCGAGGACAGAAGCCCTCTCCCGCAACGAAGTTCTCCATGTGTGGGAGAGCCCTTCTTGGCTCGAGCGTACGCTCAGCTGTTTTTCGTTACCCCGAACCTCAGATGAGGTCAAAGAGTGTGTTAATAAGGAGGTCTGTTATGTTAGATAAAGAGCTTCTTGATATCCTGGCCTGTCCCAAGTGCAAGGGTGATCTGGAGTACGATCAGGAGAACTCGTGGCTTATCTGCTGGGCATGTAAGCTCCGCTACCGGATAGAAGATGATATTCCGATCATGCTTATTGATGAGGCGGAGAAATTTGAGTAAGAGAGATTGGCCCGGTGGGAATTTAGCCTTGACAGAGAACTGGCTTTGTGTTATTTTGGTATACAGAGATGAGAAGGCGTAATTTTAAAGACAGATTGTCAATGGGGAGGAGGAACTGGACCCTTTTCGTCATCGGGCTGGGGGTAATCGTAATCGGATATATCTTTCTATCCATACCTCCTGCCGAGGGGCTTCTCTCCTTGACGCTGGCACCGATCCTTCTGTTCATTGGCTATTGTGTACTGATCCCGATAGCGATCCTTATTCGGGCAGATAGAGAGAACAGGGGTCGGGAGACACCGGAGAAAAAGATGAGGACTGGGGGTGAAGTGTAGAGAGGCCTCGAATCTTGATGTGCTGATTCTTGTCCTTTCAAGAGGCTGGGCGATTAGCTCAGGGGTGTAGAGTACCTGCCTTACAAGCAGGGGGTCACTGGTTCGAATCCAGTATCGCCCACCATTTCATTGGGCTACTGAGCAAGATGGGTGGGGGATATTTCTGTGTGGAGGAGGGTGTTCGTGACTAATGGAGCGGAGCGTAAGGCTTTAACCTTTCGTTCACTCGCGATAGGGATCTTGATAGCGGTTATCGTCAATATCTGGGGTCCCTTCTCAATCTATAGGTTACACTCTTCATTGATAACCGACGACTATATGCCGTTGGCAGTAGTTTTTTTGTTCTTTCTCATCGTTGTGGCTTTAAATCCGGCCTTGAAACTGATGAGCCGAAAGTGGGCGTTCACTCCATCAGAACTGATCATCATCTTCATAATGGGTCTGGTGGGGGCGTCTATTCCCACTTATGGTCTTACTGGCCACCTGATAGCTACAATAGCAGCTCCTTACTATTGGGCCACGCCAGAAAACCACTGGGCGGAATACCTCCATAAATATATACCAAATTGGATTGTGCCCAGTAATGAAACAGGTGCTATGGCTTGGTTTTTTGAGGGGCTGCCAGAAGGGGAGAAAATCCCATGGTCGGCCTGGTTTGTCCCACTCTTCTGGTGGCTTAGTTTTGTTGCCGTCTTGTTCTTTGTCCTGTTCTGCATAATAGTCATCTTACGAAAACAGTGGGTCGAGAAGGAGAGGCTGATCTTTCCGCTCACGCAGGTTCCTCTGCAGATGATGGAGGGCTCGGATAAGAAATCATTAGTTCCTGCCCTCATGAGAAACCGCCTCTTCTGGATTGGTTTTGCTATCCCTGTCTTCGTGATCGGATGGATGATCGCCCACTGGTTTAATCCTCTCTTTCCTGGCATCCCGCTCTCTGGGGCAGGGGTAGTGATCGGCCCTGCCTCAGGGATCGTCCTCGGCAGAGGGTTTCCCGGCATCGTGCTGAAACTCTGGTTCCCGATACTTGGTCTGGCCTACCTGGTAAATCTTGACGTCTTATACGGTGTCTGGTTCTTCTATCTTCTGGGGATTATACAGGTCGGTATCTATACCAGGATAGGTTATAGCCTCGGTTCTGCTGACACTTATTGTTCCAGCCACCCTCCACTCGGCTGGCAGGGAGTGGGGGCGATAATCTTTATGGTGGTGTGGAGTCTGTGGATGGCCAGGAGTCACCTCAGGGATGTCTTCCGAAAGGCCTTCAAAAGAGATTGTGATATCGATGACTCAGGGGAACTTCTCTCTTATAGGACGGCTGTCTTTGGGCTGATCTTCGGCATGATGTATATCTTCGCCTGGCTATACAGGGCAGGAATGGAACCAAAGGTGCTGGCACTGTTTGTGCCGATTGCATTGATCTTCTATATCGGTATAGCCAGGATGGTGGTGGAGGGTGGGTTGGTCTACCTGAGGGCTCCCCAAATCCCCCAGGTCACCACAACCTACGCCCTCGGGAGCTCAGCTATCTCGCCGGCCAGTATGACTGCGCTGGCGCTTTCCTATACCGTCATAGTTGAGATAAAGGCCCATTTTGTGTCCGCTGCTGCCCATGCAGCCAAATTCGCAGATGTCGTGAAGTTAAAGAAAAGGTCTGTCCTTCTTGCGATATGCATTGCATTGGTGGTCAGTATGTTTGTTTCCATCTGGTATACCCTCTCGTTAGGGTATAAACATGGTGCCTATAACTATGGGAGATTCATTTTTAGGGCTGGAGCCACAATTCCCTTTGAGAGTGTTGTTAGTAAGATGCTAAATCCATTTGGACCTGATCTCAAGAGACTGACGTTTTTGGGGATAGGTGGGGTCGTGATGGCTGCCCTAACTTTTATGAGGTACAGGTTCATCTGGTGGCCGATCCATCCGCTTGGATACGCCGTGGCCGGGACTCTCCCGATCTCGCATACTGCATTTTCTATATTCCTTGCCTGGGCCATAAAATCTATCGTAACGAGGTTAGGTGGGGTTGTGTTGTATAGGAAGACCCTTCCCTTCTTCTTCGGTCTTATGCTGGGACACTTCATAGCAGCCGGGATTGCCAACTTTGTGGACTGGGGATGGTTCTTCGGAGAGGGGCATGAGATCAGCGGCTGGTGAAGAACAGTAAATTAGGACAAAAGGAACTATGAGGATAAAGACCTTCGTACTGGTTGAGGACGTGTTGATTATATTATCTATTTTTGCACTATGGCCAACTGTGTTGGGATGGAAGGGGGATATCTTTAAGTTCATCCAGTATTTTGCCTTTGGTGCCTTAGTGATCATCTTCATACGCAGAATAGGGAGGATGAAGGCGGTGGGTAGAGGATGCGGTCCTAAGGGACAGGGATAAAATAGTATGAGCGATCAAAAGGGGATAGGAAGCGATAAGGCCTTCATCAAAAGGGGTTGGAGATTCGTGCCCTTCCTATTCTCCTGCCTCTTTCTCCTGTTCGTTCCTCAACTCCAGTTAGAAGCCGGAGCAAGGGGCATAAAAGAGCTGGACCAGATGGGCGATCGGTTGTTAGAGACCGACAGATATGAAGAGGCGATATCGGTCTGGCAGGGAGCCCTGGAGAGCGACCCGAACCATGTGGATACTCTGTTGCGCATAGGCATAGCCTTTTCGTTGCTGGGAAGATACCACCAAGCCCATGCTACTTTAAACCGGGCCCTTGAGATCGAACCTGAGAATCCAAAGGTGCTCTATAACTTAGCGCTGGTGTTCCTTAGACAAGATCGGGACCAGAAGGCCTTAGAATACCTAAAAAGGGTTCTGGAGATGGTCGCTTGGTATCCTGAAGCCAATTATCATATGGGGCTTATCTATGAAAGAAGAGGTCTCAAGGAAAGGGCACTGAACTATTATATCAGGGAGTTAAATTATAACGCTGCCTCAGCAAAGACCTGGCAACGCTTCTTCAGGCTGAAAGATGAGTTGGATCAGGACCTGCCCATACGATCTGGAGAAAATGTGTTTTCAACAGAAATGATGATTTTCATCTCCGGATTGATACTTGCTACTGCCGGGGTACTGTTCCTAAGGAGGAGGGGAAAGTTAAATGCGTAAGGCTGGTAAATATGTGGTATTGGCAATTGCAGCCCTTATGCTCTCATCGGTCACTATCTTTGATCCCTCTGACATTACGAAAAAGATACTGATCGGGTTTGTAAGCCTACCCGAAGGGAAGGCTGAGACCGTCTTACCTGCTGTGGAAAGAGAAATAAGTGATGCGTTAGACCTTATCAACGTGGATGATACCAAGGAGACCCTGGAAAGACTTACATCCTGGGAGTCGAGGGTTGTAGGGTACCCAGGCAATCGAAGGGCGTACGAATACATAAAGGAGGAGTTCGAAAGGCTTGGGCTGCAAAGGATAACCACAGAGACCTTTAAGGTGACCGTTCCCATAGACAAAGGGGCGAATCTTCATGTCCCTTCAACCGGCGAAGATATACGCCTCTACTGTCTGTGGCCTAACGACGTTAAGACTCCCACCTTACCTGAAGAGGGTGTCACTGGAAACCTGATATACGGGAAAAAAGGAGACTTCGGGGATTTCAACGGACGAAAGGTCGAAGGTAGCATCGTTCTCCTCGACTTTGATAGCGGACAGAACTACATAAATCCTCGAATGTTAGGTGCTCAGGCGATAATCTTCTTTGACAACGGCCTCGTCACCCAGGGAGAGGCGGCCGCCAAGTTTTTGAGAGTGCCGGCAGATATCCCGAGATACTGGGTTGACTATGAAGGTGCAGAGAGGCTTTTGGAGATTTCGAGGTCAGGAGAGAACAAGGTCAGGCTCACTGCGAGGATGGACTGGGAGGAGGTGGAGACAAATAATATCTATGGTTATCTTCCCGGACTTGATGAGTATATGCCGGTTAAGGGCGGCGAAGAGCCGATGAAATGGAAGGATAGGCTTATCGTCATTGAGGCATATTATGATGCGATGTCTGTGGTGCCGAGGCTGGCACCCGGGGCCGAGAACGCTGCGGGGATAACTGCTCTGCTGCAGGTCGCTCGGGTGATGAAAGAATATAGGCCGAAATATTCCCTGCTCTTTTTAGCAACTTCGGCCCACTTTGAGGGCCTCACGGGGATCAATGATTTCCTTCATCGCCATTCTCGAACCAGCGACTATTTCTTGCAAAGAATGCCCGAGGAGGAGAAGATCGATTTCGACCTTCTCATTGGCCTGGACCTCTCCACCCACAATGATCAGGTGGCGGCATTTGCTTTGGGGACATTTTATCAACCGACCTGGGTCACCGATGATTTCATCAAGAACACCTTCGCCCCATACGCTAAGAAATTTTCATCATACGCCGAGAAGGTCTTTGCAGCGGAGTATCAGAGCGGATTGACTCCTTTTGTCAACGCCATTGTGCCCCCGAAAAGGACCTGGAAGGATTACATGCCAACCCCCCTTGCCTTTGATAGCGAGGCAGTGGTCTTTGTGGGGAAGCACGGGATAACCATAGCCACTCCGGATGACATCAGGGAACGTGTGGATACGCCGCTGGACAGGTTCACATATGTAAATGTTGAGAATCTTACAAAACAGATCAGGACCATCGTGGGCGTCTTAGTAAAGGCCTTCGATGACCCGGATTTCTTCCCTGAGCTGAAACTGGAGCTGAAAGATGAGGCACACGACCTGAAGGGGTATATCTATTGGTATAACCCAAAGGAGGGGTTAACGCCAAACAGTCCCGTGGAGGGAGCTCTTGTCACATATAGCGGTTCAGCACCGGCCTGGAAGCGGTTAGGAGGGGTGAGGAGGCTCCAGGTGACCAAGACAGACGAAAGAGGTGAGTTTCGCTTTGAGAACCTCCGTCAGAGAAGGGGCACTGTTGAAGTGCGGGCATATAAACTGGACGAAGACGGGAGGATCATCTATGCACCAGATCTGGCCTGGATAGGCGATTATCCGATGGTGGTGGACAATAATTATTGGGAACTCGAGATGATACAAGTTGTGTTCCAATGTGAAGCATTGACACTCTTCGACATAATTGATCCCAGATATCTCACCGCACTGGACGTCCTGACAATTCTCGGACCGGATGATGCCGTACCCCAATCCCGGGGGTACACGCTGGGTTTCCCCGAAGGCACAAAGCAGAGTCAGAGAGAGAGGGATGTCAACCCGGCGGCGGTGGTCTTCGCCAAACCCGGTTCGAGGGTTAAGGTCCTGATGAGTACAAGTCTCTTCGGGATAAAGTACCTCCTGACCAATGCCCCACAGGATCTGTTGGAAGGCCCACCAACCCAGGCAGAGGTGACCCCTTCGGTTTTGAACAAGGCACTGGGAAGAGGTTACGACATATCATCCGGCGTGGTCTTCAATCCAGCATATAAGATTGCAAAGGATATGTGGGTGGTGGACGATGTGAGATTGAAGACCCTGGCGAAGTATGCTGTCAAGAATGAAAGAATCGAAGAACTCCATAACGGGGCCAAGATAGCTCTGGAGGAGGCGAGAAAGCATCTGAGAGAGCTCCAATATGATAAATTTATAGCTTCGGTAAGAAAAGGGTGGGGGCTGGAGTCCAGAGGATATCCGGACGTGAAGCAGACGGCAAATGATACGGTGAGGGGGATCATCTTCTATTTTGCCTTGCTTCTCCCCTTCTCATTTTTCCTCGAGCGGTTGCTGTTTGGCTTTACGGACATCATAAGACGGATATTGGGTTTTGCAGGCATATTTGTGGTTGTCTTCATAATCCTTCAGTTTGTACATCCCGCGTTCAAACTGAGCTCATCAGCCTACGTGATCTTTCTGGCATTTGTCACCTTAGCGCTCAGCGCCGTTGTGTTAACACTGGTTGTGTCAAAATTCAACCAGGAAGTCCGGAAGATGAAGCAGACCTCTTCAGGTATACATGAGGTGGATGTGGGGAGGATCAGCGCGACAGGTGCTGCTATGGCCTTGGGTGTGTCAAACCTCCGGAAGAGGCCTGTGAGGACGGGTTTGACCGCGCTGACCCTTATACTGTTGACTTTTACGGTTCTCTCCTTCACTTCGGTCAGAACCTCCATGAGGTTCTATAAGATTCCAAGAGGTAACAAGCCACCCTATCAGGGGGCCTTAATCCGTGATAGGAATTGGAAAGGGTTACAGAACTCGGTGTTGGAGTATATAGAAAGTGCCTTCGGAACGAAGGCTACAGTACTGCCTCGTTCGTGGTATATGTCCAAGACTACAGGCGAGAAGGCCTACATAAATTTTCGGGTTCTACCTACCGGGAAGACAAGCTATGCCAATGGTCTTTTGGGAATGACTCCTGAAGAACCTCAGGCCACGGGATTGGATAAGCTATTGATAGGGAATAGCCGTTGGTTTAAGCCAGGGGACAGGAAGGTCTGTATACTGCCAGATGACATGGCCAGATTGGTAGGGATCACCATGGACGACATCGGCAGTGCAAAGATCAGGATGCTTGGGTCCGAATTCAAAGTTATCGGGCTCATCGACTCGAAGAAGTTCAACCAGTTCCGAGGGATGGACGATGAAAAGCTAACCCCGGTGGATACTGTAACGGAGCAGACAAGACTTGCAAGGGGACTACAGGAGGACCCGAATCTCCAAGCTACCGCCCCTATACAAGCTTTCATCCATTTAGAGGCAAGCAATGTCATGATCCTCCCGCATGAGTATGTGATGGATATCGGGGGAACATTGAGATCTGTTGCGATCACCTCCTTCAGGGACGAACAAGGCAGGCCGATCGAGAACTTCATACCTGATATAGAAGATTTCATGTCTAGAGTAGCCCTCACCATGTTCGTGGGTATAGGCGATGAAGTGAAGGTATACAGCTCACTGGGAGCGACCTCACTTTCAGGTCTGGGTAACCTGTTCATCCCCATTCTGATAGCAGCCCTGATAGTTCTCAACACGATGTTGGGGGCGGTCTATGAGAGGCACACAGAGATCGGTATCTATAGTTCAGTGGGGTTGGCACCTGTTCACGTAGCGGCCCTCTTCATTGCCGAGGCCTCTGTCTTTGCCACCATAGGTGCCGTGATGGGTTATCTCATCGGACAGATAACTGCCAAAGTGCTCCTTTCGTTGGGTATGCTGAGTGGCATCTCCTTGAATTACTCCTCCTTATCTGCGATCTGGTCCACTTTGGTTGTGATGGGGACGGTGTTTCTCTCAACGCTATATCCGGCCCGAAAAGCAGCGAGTATGGCTGTGCCGGACGTGACCAGGAAGTGGCAGCTCCCAGAGCCGGAAGGAGATGAGTGGAGGTTTGACTTTCCTTTCACCGTTGGGGGAGCTGAGGCTTTGGGGATGTATGTCTATTTGACTAAGGTCTTCGACTCATACGGGGAGGGTTCAATTGGTGATTTTGCTACAGAGGATGTAAAACTTTCGTTCATAAAGTATGACGGTAAACCGGGGTACAGGATATCTCTGATGACATGGCTTGCTCCTTATGACCTTGGGGTGAGCCAGAGCGTAACCTTCGATGCAATTCCTACTGGGAAACATAACATTTACAAGATCGTGGTCACCATCCACAGGGTCTCGGGTGACGTTGCGTCCTGGAAGAGGCTCAACAGGGGATTTCTGCACTCCCTTAGAAAGCGCTTTCTGGTCTGGAGGACAGTACCACCCGCTGTGAAAGATGAGTACACCGCCGAAGGAAAGAGGATGTTGGCCGTCAAGACGGGAGTAGTGCTGAGGTTCTGCAAGAGCTCACGGTCGTTGTCTGAGATATAATTCTGAAGGAGATGAGATTGGAGGAGAAAAAAGAAGGGCCCGACGAAGAATATAGAATTGTACCTGAGGGCTTACCTTATGAGCATGGGTACAACATCAAGACTCTCTGGGGGGCATTGTTTGTTGGTTTTGTGATGCTGCCGGCTTCGATCTACTTGGGCCTGATAATGGGACAAACCCTCCAGGGCGCCGCTCAGTGGATGACCATAATCTTATTTGTCGAGGTTGCCAAGCGGGCATTTGTGAGGTTGAGGACGCAGGAGATCCTCATCATTTACTGGATTGCGGCCGGGTTATTAGCCGTGGGCGGAACGAGGCTTGGTGTTGGTGCGTCCCTTTTTGGAGGACCCTTCGGTGGAAAGATATGGGATCAGTATTTCGTTAATTCGCCACAGGCGGTTGGGCTCAGGCAATATATCCCTCGCTGGCTTACACCGGAGCCGGGGTCTCCCGTATTTGAGACAAGGTCCTTCCTGCATAGAGAGTGGATCCTTCCAATAGTGGTCCTGGTTATCTATCAGATCCTATTCTACATCAACCAGATCAGCATGGGATATGTGCTCTTCCGGCTGACATCCGATATTGAGAGGCTTCCCTTTCCTATGGCTCCGGTGACGGCAGGTGGGGCAACTGCCCTGGCCGAGACCTCAGGGAAGAGGGAAGGATGGCGATGGCGGGTCTTCAGTATCGGCTCCATGATCGGAGTCATATACGGGACTGTCTATATTGTGGTGCCCACCCTTTCAAATATATTGATGACCGAACCCGTGACGATCATACCGATTCCTTGGATAGATTTCACAATCCATCTGAAGGTGGTGCTTCCTGCGGGGGTTCTGGTACTGGCAACAGACCTGGCGAATTTCCTTACCGGGATGGTCCTACCGTTCTGGGTGGTTGTTGGTACGGTTATCGGTGATGTAGGAAGGACCCTGATCGCCAACCCCATCCTTCATCATCTGGGCATCCTTAAGAAATGGTCCCCTGGGATGACTTACATTCCCACGAGGATAAGTAATGATCTGGATTTCTGGCTCAGTTTCGCCAGCATAGGCTTTTCCGCGGTTGTCTTCGTTATAGGGACAACAGTCCTTATCAGCTCGGTGCTCAGACGAAGGAGGGAGGCTGGAGGAGCGGGTCGCCCTAAGTTCGAACGGGCCCGACTCCCGGAAGGCAGGGGTGACATAAGGCTCATCTTCGCTGTGCTCTTCTGGGCGGCGAGTACTATGGGCTTTGTTATCTTCGTCCATTGGTTGGTCCCGGGGTTCCCGGTCTTGTACACCATCTTTTTCGGATTTGTTATCACCCCATTCACCTCCTATGTTGCAGCGAGGATGCAGGGCATTACAGGAACCACAGCCGGTACAGGTTTATATGGTGTCAGAGAGGGCCTATTTTTTCTGTCCGGTTACAAAGGAGCCGACATCTGGTTCGCCCCCGTCCCCATGTTTCAACATGGAGGGATTGCGGAGACCTTTAAGCAGATGGAGCTGACGAAGACCAAGTTCGGAAGCTATGTGAAGATGACCATGCTGACAGTAGGTCTGATGCTGGTATGCAGTTTCATATTCTGGTCACTGATATGGAAGTTAGGACCGATACCCTCCGCAGCCTATCCTTTCGTGCATCGGGTCTGGCCTTATCATGCAACTTTTCAGGCCCTGTGGGCGTCTTCCACTACGGAAGGGGCCACGGGTATGATAAGGGAGGCCATAAAGTTCAAGTATATATTTGCAGGAGCGGGGTTCGGAGCAGTGCTCTTTGCAGTCCTGTCGCTACTTGGTGTCCCCAGCCTGGTCTTTTATGGTATTGTTGGCGGAGTTACGACCTTTGGGGGGACTGGTATCCCCATGTTCATTGGGGGTTTGTTCGGCAGGTATTACTTCCGGAGAAGGTTTGGAGAGAAGAGGTGGAGAGCTTACGCTCCAATACTTTTGGCCGGATATGCCTGTGGTGTGGGTCTGGTTGGGATGTCGTCAATAGCAGTCGTTATGATCGCAAAGTCGGTCTCACAGGTGGTGTTTTGATGGTACGCCAAACGGTGAATTCGGCATCTTTGTCTTGAGGAGGTCGGCGTGTGCAAAAGGGCTGGAAGACCTTCGGATGGTGCGGCATGACCTTCATGATTCCGGAGAGGTGGGCGCCAGGGAGGATCGAAGGGGATGAGAGGGAGGGATCATTGAGGATAGACGACCCCCTAATGGAAAGGATTAACCTGAGATGGAAACTGACCTCTGCGGGAAAGATAGGATTGTTCATCGATAAACATATTCATGAGATAAAGAGACAGGCAAGGAAAAAAGGGATCGATTTAGTCGTAAAAAGAAGGCTCGATTATCCATTGGGGAAGAGATTTCACGGCGAGTTCTTCCACTGGAAAGCCGACTTGCAAGCTTATAACCTGTGTTTTCAAACCGGTGGGAAGACTAATAGGGTTATCTTCCTGCGGATATTGGGTAAGCTGGACGAAGATATCCATGCTCAAGCGAAAAAGATTGCTTCATCCTTCCGGGTCAGCGTCGACTCTCGCCCGAAGAGGTGGGCGCTCTTCGGCTTGGACGTGACCATTCCCGGGGATTTCAAGATGGAAGGGTATTCTCTTTTGGCAGGGTCTGTGAAGATCACCTTCAGCAGGAGGGGCCAGGAACTGACCGTTAATAAGTTCAGTCTGGCACGGACGGTTTTGAGGGAGGAGTCTCTCAAGGACTGGGTTTTGAGGCACTTTAAAGGCGAACTTAAGAACTTCGGGTGTGATATTAAAGAGAGGGAGATCCACGGTCATCCAGGGTTGATGGTTGCAGGGGAGCGGAAGGGTCTCTTAACACGTAAATTTTGGAAGAGAAAAGCGTTGCTCTATTGTTGGTTCTGTCAGGATTCGAACAAACTTTTAGTAATCCTAAACAAATTCCAAAGGGAAGACGAGATTGAAGAAGTCGCCAGGGGTGTGCTCTGCCATTGAGCTGTCTTTTTCCCCGTTGCTGCGAGGATTGTGTTTAAGGTTCTGTAGGTGGCTCGACAGCAAGAGTGGGTTGTAGTGCGATGTTAAGAAAAAGGGCTAAAAAGATCTCACGAGAGCAGATGTTATCGTCCAGACCGGTGAGAAATCGCTTTTTGGCCTGGAAAGAAAGAGGTGAAAGGGTGTTTGTTATCTTTAAGAGGAGGAGCTCGAAGGGTGCGGTGCTCCTCTCAAAGATTTTCCGTATCCCGGAAGAAAAGATAGTGGAGCTTGACCCGATCGGCGCCAGGGTCTGGAAAATGTGCGACGGCCAGTCCACAGTAGAGGGGATGATCGAGACCCTTTCGGAAGAAAACAGGCTGGAATACAAGGAGGCAGAGGTCGCCCTTCTCCAGTTTCTGAAAACCCTGGCCAAGAGAGGGATGATAGGGTTTCAGGTTCCGACCGCTGACGAAGCGGATCAACGAGGGTGATAATTTCCAGATAAGCTTCGTTAAAAGGGGCGATTAAGAATGCAGGACAAGGTAGTAAGGGACAGAACCAGGGCCAAGATTGAAAAGCAGATAGTTCTACCGCTCAGCAAGGCTGTTCAGATTAGCTTGGAGAGTCTGAGGATGCGATTTGGACGGTCTCTGGTGACTATGAGCGGTATTGTTCTGGCTATCGCCTTTCTCATGTCTATTTGGACCTCTAACGCGATAATCGAAGAGCTCAGGGATAGCGGTGATTCCAGAATAGAACTTCTATTGCAAACAAAGGGTATCGAAACAAGCGCCGAGGACGTCAAGGCGGCAAGATCCAAGCAGACATGGCTTATCAGTCTTTCGTTGTTAGTCTGCGGTGTTGGGATAACAAACGCCATGTTGATGGCCGTTACCGAGCGGTACCGGGAGATAGGGACGATGAAATGTCTGGGAGCGCTGGATTCCTTTGTTGCGAAACTGTTTCTTTTGGAGTCTTCCTTCCAAGGAGCTACAGCTTCGATAGCGGGGACGGTAATCGGATTTCTGTTGAGTCTGGTGGCTTCTTGGATAAGCTTCCGTGGGGCGGTCATCCAGTACTTTCCTGGGATTAAGATCCTAACATTTGCAGGGCTTGCGGTTCTGATAGGTTCAGTGCTCTCAATTGTTGGGGCGGTGTTCCCTGCTATCAAAGCGGCAAAGATGCAACCTGTAGAGGCAATGAGGATAGAACGGTGAAAAAGAGGGGATGCCCATGGCTGAACAGAGCATCGTAAGGACAGAGGACCTGAAGAAGATCTACAAGATGGGGAGTACCGAAGTGGAGGCATTGAGCGGTGTGAACCTGGAGATACAGGCAGGCGAGTATCTCTCCATCATGGGACCATCCGGATCAGGCAAGACGACCCTTTTCAACATGGTCGGCGGGTTGGATAAACCTACTTCTGGCAAGGTTTATATCGACGAGGTGGATGTTGCCCAACTCGATGCCTACGAACTGGCCTGGCTAAGATGCCGGAAGATAGGTTATATATTCCAGACGTTCAATCTACTTCCGGTTATGACGGCCCTGGAGAATGTAACTCTGCCCATGACTTTTGCCGGTATGTCGAGTGATGAGGCCAGGGACAAAGGTGTTGCACTTCTCACGAGGGTGGGGTTGGGAGACAGGATCTTGCATAAACCTTCAGAACTTTCGGGGGGGCAGCAGCAGAGGGTAGCAGTGGCCAGGGCGATGGCAAATGACCCGGCCATCATCTTGGCAGATGAACCCACAGGCAACCTTGACCTCACAACCGGGCGTGAGATAATAGAACTTTTGCGAGAGTTAAACGAGGAATCCGGTGTCACCATTATCTCAGCCACCCACGATATGAAGATGTTAAGCGTCTCGGACCGTGTGGTCTGGATACGCGATGGAAAGATCGAAAGGATCGAAAGAAGGGAAGATATTGAGATCTCTGTTGGCACAATCAGGGGCAAAGATGAGTGATTGGTTACCCGGTGAGTGGTGAGTAGTGTGGCGCTTCTAAAATAACATCCCAAATCATACTGGCATTACGAGGAACCTTGTGAGCCGCAGCCCAGAGCGAAGGAAACGAAGCAATCTCTCTAAATGTAAACTTTTTTGGTTAACGCTATAGTAGCTGAATGGTTGACCTGAGATTTGGGACTGAGCGGAGGAAAAGGCAGCCTTAGCCTTATCTTTCCTCCTGGTTGGTGCCTTTTTTGTGGTTCTTATGAATCTATTCGAAGAAAAACGGGGGCCTTTGCAGGCCCCCTTAGCTGACAGGATGCGACCACGGACCCTGGCGGAACTGGTTGGGCAGGATCACATATTGGGTGAGGGGAAAATTCTCCGGAGGGCTATTGAGCAAGATGAGTTCGGTTCTATAATACTCTGGGGTCCCCCGGGAAGTGGGAAGACCTCGTTGGCCCAGATCATCGCCAACCGGACAGGGGCAAGGTTTGTGTCTTTCAGTGCCGTGATATCGGGGGTGAAGGAGATCAGAGAGGTGATCGCGAAGGCTAAGCATGAGCGAAACTATTACAACAGGAGAACGATACTCTTTGTCGATGAGATTCACCGCTTTAACAAAGCTCAGCAGGATGCCTTTCTGCCTCACGTGGAGAACGGAACCATCATCCTGATCGGAGCGACCACTGAAAACCCCTCTTTCGAAGTGAATTCGCCTCTGTTATCCCGGTCACGGGTATTTGTCTTGAATCCCCTGACCGAAGAGGAACTCGGAGTTATCCTCCGTAGGGCTTTATCAGACAAGGAGAGAGGTCTTGGTAACCTTAAAGTGGAGATCGCCCCTTCGGTTCTACGTCATATCGCACAGATGGCCGACGGCGACGCACGTGTGGCCCTGAATGCGCTCGAAATGATGGTACTTATGACTCCTCCTAATGGAGGTGGTCTTCGTCACGTCACCCTTGATGCGGCTGAAGAGGCTATGCAGAAGAAGGCCCTCCTGTATGACCGTCAGGGGGAGGAGCATTATAACATAATTTCGGCCTTTCACAAAAGCATGAGGGGATCAGACCCGGATGCAGCCCTTTACTGGTTGGCAAGGATGTTGGAAGCAGGCGAGGACCCACTTTATGTTGCAAGGAGGATGATACGTTTCGCATCGGAGGATATCGGAAATGCCGATCCTCGGGCACTCTCTGTTGCCATTGCGGCCAAAGACGCCTTTCATTTTCTGGGCCACCCAGAGGGTGAACTCGCTCTGGCCCAGGCGGCCGTCTATCTGGCAACCGCCCCGAAGAGCAATGCCATCTATGTTGCGTACGAGAAGGTTAAAGAGGAGGTTCAGAAGACTCAGAACCTGCCGGTTCCCCTTCATATCCGTAATGCGCCAACTAAGCTGATGACGGATTTGGGTTACGGAAGGGGCTACAAATACCCTCACAATTTCAAGGGGGGTTATGTGGTGCAGGACTACCTCCCGGAAAACCTGAAGGGGAGAAGGTACTACTATCCAACGGATCAGGGGAACGAGAGGAAGATCAAGGAAAGGCTTGAACATTGGGAGAGGTTGAAGGGAAAAGGACAGGCGGGGTGAAATTGTACATCGGTCAGGGTTATGATGTCCATCCCTTGGTGAGCGACCGTAGGCTTGTGCTGGGAGGCGTTGAAATCCCGTTTGAAAAAGGACTTTTCGGGCATTCTGATGCTGATGTCTTATGTCATGCGGTCGCAGATGCGATCTTAGGTGCCCTCGCATTAGGAGACATTGGGGTTCACTTTCCTGATACGGATCCAAGGTTTAAGGACATTTCAAGCCTCATTCTCCTTGAGCGTGTAGCAGACCTTGTCCGGGAGAGGTCTGTAGTTGTCGTAAATGTGGATTCAACGGTTATCGCGCAGGAACCTCGCATCGGTCCATTTATTCCCCGGATGCGCCAGAATCTGGCCGAAGCTTTAGGGGTGGAGCGAGATCACATCTCGGTTAAGGTTACATCCACAGAAGGATTGGGGTTTGTAGGACGTGGGGAGGGTATAGCAGCTCAGGCTGTAGCGTTGGTTACCACATGTTAAAGAATAGAGGGGAGTAATTTTGAGGGTACTGGTGCTTATGGGCGGTGATTCCGCCGAGAGAAAGGTATCTCTGGATTCCGGTAGAGCAGTCGCTAAAGCCCTGAGAACGGCCGGACATGAGGCAGTGGAGGTTGATACCGACTTTCAACTAAAGCAACCCTCGGAGGAGATTACATCACCACCTGTGGATAGAGAATCACATCAATCTGGTGCCTCTGAGGCACTCGTGGTCCGTCGTAAGCTGGCATTAAAGGCCTTTGGTCTCTCTTCGATTTCTCCACCTGATGTGGCGTTTCTGGCCTTTCATGGTGGATTGGGAGAGAACGGCGGCATCCAGGCGTTTCTGGAGATGGCCGGCATACCTTATACCGGTTCAGGGATCCTTGCCAGTGCCATCGGGATGGATAAACATATCTCCAAGATGATATTCCAACAGATCGGTGTCAAAACGCCACGATGGCTCTTCATCGACAGGACAGAGCCCTCGGGGTCCTCTCATCTTGTGAACAGAGTTGGTGATATTATCGGGTTTCCCTGCATCGTCAAACCGAATAATCAGGGTTCAACGATCGGTGTCAGCGTTGTTGAAGACCAAGGAGAGTTGAAGTCAGCCATAGAGCTGGCCAATAAATACGGTGGCGGAATTGTGGTCGAGGAGTATGTCCCTGGAAGGGATCTGACCGTTGCCATACTTGACCAGGAAGCCCTGCCGGTCATCGAGATCTGCCCTAAACACAGGATATATGATTACGAATGCAAATATACGGGCGGGATGAGCGAATACGTTGTTCCCGCCAAGATCCGTGATAGTACAGAGAAGGAGATAAGGTCTCAGGCCCTGAAGGTTTACCGTGCCCTCCGGTGTGAGGGATATGGACGGGTGGACTTCCGATTCAGTCCTGATGGGGACCTCTTCTGCCTTGAGGTAAACACCCTCCCAGGCATGACAGAGACAAGCTTGTTACCAAAAGCGGCCAAAGCGGCGGGAATTGAGTTCCCAGAACTGGTTGATAGGATCGTCAGATTGGCATATGTGAAAGGGAGTAAACGGGGATGGACACTACCGAAGGGATGTTAAAGGCCCTGACCGAAGCTATGGGCGTTGCGGGACATGAGCTTGAGGTTTCCCGTATTATGGCCGGATATCTATCAGAATTTACTCAGATCACTTACGACAGATTGGGCAGCCTGATAGCTAAGAAGACCGGGGAGAGTGATTCTCCCAAGGTGATGCTGGCTGGCCATATGGATGAAGTGGGCTTTATGGTAAAACAGATCACCAAAGAGGGTTTCGTTAAATTTCTCCCCCTGGGCGGTTGGTGGCCTCATGTCCTTCTGTCACAGCGTGTTAAGATCCGGACCCGAAAGGGAGATGTGATCGGGGTAATCGGCTCCAGGCCTCCGCACGAATTGACAGAAGAGGAACGGAAGAAGGTTATGAAGATACACGATATGTACATCGATGTGGGTGCTACCAGCGATTACGATGTTAAGGAGGAGCTCGGTATCCTGCCAGGTGACCCTATCGTGCCGGTGAGCCCCTTTGCCATAATGGACAATCCGAGGCTCTATATGGCCAAGGCCTGGGACGATCGGGTTGGATGTGCGATGGTCATAGATATCTTGAAGAACCTTAGAAACATAAAACATCCCAATACGGTCTTCGGTGTCGGTACGGTCCAAGAAGAGGAGGGGTTGAGAGGTGCGACCACCAGTTCGGAGAGCGTTGGGCCGGATGTCGGTTTTGCTTTAGATGTGAGTATTGCCAAGGATCTTCCTAAAGGTGGAGATGACATCGTTGAAAGATTGGGCTCCGGTCCTTCCATAGTAGTTTACGACAAGAGTATGATTCCAAATACCAGGCTCAGAGATCTGGTCGTTCAAACGGCAGAAGAGGAGGGGATACCATATCATTTCACCTCCGTTGAACAGGGAGGTACCGATGCCGGGAGGATTCACCTCTACAGGATTGGTGTGCCCAGCCTGACGATCGGCGTACCAACAAGATATATCCACAGCCACACAGGTATCCTTTCCCGAGACGACTATGACAATGCCATAAGGCTTCTGGTTGAGGTCATAAAAAGGTTGGACATGAAAACTGTTGAGGAGCTGGTGGGAGGGTAAAACGGTGTTGCGGGTGTATAACACATTGAACAGAGGGAAAGAGAAATTCATCCCCATAAGAGAGGGCCAGGTAGGCATCTATGTTTGTGGTCCTACTGTCTATGATTACGCCCATCTTGGCCATGCAAAAAGCTATGTATCCTTCGATGTCATCGTACGTTATCTGAATTATCTCGGCTACAGGGTGCGTTATGTTCAGAACATCACAGATGTGGGACACCTGTTGGATACGGGGGAAGACAGGATTCTTAAGGGTGCGGTCCGTGAGCGTATTGAACCTATGGAACTTGTAGAGAAGTATACACGGGTGTATTTCGAAGACATGGATGCCTTAAACGTTCGGAGGCCAAACATATCCCCTCATGCCAGCGCCCATATTCCGGAGCAGATCGAACTCATCAAGAGGCTGCTTTCAAAAGGGTACGCCTATGAGGTGAATGGTTCTGTATACTATTCTGTCAAGAGCTTCCCTGAATATGGGAAGCTTTCCGGACGGCGCATCGAGGACCTTCGAGAAGGAGCCCGGGTGGAGCCACATCCTGAGAAGCGCTTCCCCCTCGACTTTGCCTTATGGAAGAAGGCCGATCCAGAGCATATTATGCGTTGGCCAAGTCCGTGGGGATGGGGTTACCCTGGTTGGCATATAGAGTGCTCTGCTATGTCCATGAAATACCTTGGCGATAGCTTCGACATCCATGGTGGTGGGATTGAGAATATCTTCCCGCATCATGAGTGTGAGATCGCCCAGAGTGAGGCAGCAACCGGGAGGCCGTTCGTCCGCTACTGGCTCCATAATGGGATGGTGATGGTTGGGGGAGATGAGATGCACAAATCCCTTGGCAATTTCATAACTCTGAGGGAACTTTTTCGCCGATATAGTCCAATGGCCGTGCGGCTGTTCATCCTGAACAGCCATTACCGTAGCCCCCTCGAGTACAGTGATGAGGCACTGACAGCCGCGGAACATGGCCTGGAGAGGCTGAAAGCGGCCCTTACAAATATCGATATTGCCATTCGTCGAAATCCCGAGGAAAGAGACTACGAGGAGGAAAGACTTTCCGGGCAGGAGAAGGAGCTGTTTGAGGCGACGATCGATGCTGGAAAGCAATTCCGCGAGGCGATGGATGACGACTTCAATGCTCCCATGGCAATAGGGATTCTGTTCGAACTCGCCAGAAAGGGGAACGTTTTGTCCCAACTGGAGCCAACCGGGCAGAGACTTGCCGTTTTGAAGAAGGTGAAGGAAACAATAGGGGAGATAATCGGAGTACTAGGATTTGACATCGATGGACGCAGAGTAGAGTCAGAGGAACTGGTGAGATTGGTGGATCTTCTGGTGAAGGTTAGGTCTCATTTACGCAGGATGGCGGAATGGGAAGTTTCGGACCGGATTCGGGATGAGCTTAACAAACTGGGGATAGTTCTGGAAGACCGAAGCGAGGGGACAGTGTGGAGGTTGAAGTAATAGATTAAGCTTTAAAAGGGATGTTGGGAAGTTTTCACAAACAAGTAAGGGCTGGAATTAAGGCAAGATGCCAGTGGTTGAGAGGAGAGGTGACGAAAAATTTTAAAAAATGGTGGAAATTTTCTAAAAATTGGGGTTGACTTTTTTGAGAAAAGCGTTTATATTTAAAGTTTGTATATTCAGCCGATGTAGCTCAGCAGGCCAGAGCGGCTCACTTGTAATGAGCATGTCGGGGGTTCGAATCCCTCCATCGGCTCTTAGGAGGGGTACCCGAGTGGACAAAGGGGGCAGACTGTAAATCTGCTGGCGATGCCTTCGGAGGTTCGAATCCTTCCCCCTCCACCTGATTTGAATGGGTTCTTAATCAGGTGCGGGAATAGCTCAG
>DTYK01000096.1 GCA_012961925.1 Candidatus Latescibacterota bacterium | reverse complement strand
TCGGGTTTTTAAGGCTAAGGATAGTTATTTGATACCTGTAGGTAAATCTATAGTAGGTTTTGGATATTGTCTTATAGAAGCTAGGCTTGGTTCAAAAGCAAATGTTCATGCCCTTTGCGGGGCACCGCGAAAACATGAAAATTCTATTTTCAGACCGAAGGAAAAAGAAGGATAAGAACTGTTATTATGAAACGTCATATGTGAGGGTATGATTACCGAGGATCTCGGCAACCCTGAAGGGGCTGGTGAAAGATGGAGAGAGAGAAAATCGTCATATTCGATACAACGTTAAGGGACGGCGAGCAGTCACCGGGTGCGAGTTTGACCACCCAGGAGAAGGTTGAAATAGCTCATCAGTTGGCCAGATTGAATGTAGATGTGATAGAGGCCGGCTTTCCAATATCTTCCCGCGACGATTTCGAGGCGGTGGGCCGGATAAGTCAGGAAGTCCAAGGCCCCATAATATGCGGGCTTGCCAGGGCTGTCGAGAAGGACATAGATCGCTGCTGGGAAGCGGTGAAATATGCGGCCAAACCAAGGATTCACACCTTTATCGGCACCTCAGATATCCATCTCAAAGGACAACTGAGAAAGACCAGAGATGAGGTCCTCAAAATGGCCGTGTCCGCCGTGCAACAGGCGAAATCAATGTGTAAGGATGTGGAATTCTCCCCTATGGATGCTTCTCGAACCGATCCCCAATACCTGTACGATGTGATAGAGGCGACAATCGAGGCGGGAGCGACCGTGATAAACATTCCCGACACTGTCGGATATGCTGTACCTGATCGCTTCGGTAAGTTAATAGGTGATATCAAAGGAAACGTCCCCAACATCGGACAGGTCGTGTTGAGCGTCCATTGTCATGATGACCTGGGTATGGCCGTGGCTAACACCCTCTTTGCCATCAAAAATGGGGCCAGGCAGGTTGAATGTACCATAAATGGCGTAGGCGAAAGGGCCGGCAACACTGCCCTGGAAGAGGTAGTCATGGCGGTGAGGACGCGACAGGATTATTTTCATCTCACCACAGGTGTAAAGACCAGAGAGATCTTTACGACCAGCAGGCTTGTGAGTCGTCTGATGGGGATTTCCGTCTCTCCAAACAAAGCGGTTGTCGGCTCAAATGCCTTCGCCCATAGTTCAGGGATCCATCAGGACGGTGTCCTGAAGGAGCGTAGCACGTTTGAGATCATGCGTCCTGAAGATGTGGGGATAAAAGAGAGCCAGATCGTGCTCACCGCACGCTCAGGACGCCATGCGTTGCGGCATCGTCTGGGGGAACTGGGGTACCATCTCTCTGGCGAACAGCTTAATAAGACATACGAACGGTTTTTGGCAGTTGCCGACAAGAA
Organism: Candidatus Latescibacterota bacterium; assembly: GCA_012961925.1. Classification (GTDB taxonomy): domain Bacteria; phylum Latescibacterota; class MVCY01; order MVCY01; family DTYK01; genus DTYK01. Next base: position 10,873 of record DTYK01000096.1, on the reverse strand, counting down.
AAAGGAGATATTTGACGAGGATCTGATAGCCATTGTGGAGGATGAAATCCATGAAGTGCCAGAGAAATACCACCTTGAATACCTCCACACATCCAGTGGGACAGGAACAGTACCCACTGCAACGGTAAGGATCCGGATTGATGACGAAGTTGTTCAGGAGGCGGCCTGGGGGGATGGTCCGGTGGACGCCACTTATAAGGCTATCAATAAGGTTACAAAGATTGAGGCTCAACTGGATGAGTATTCCATTAAGGCGGTTACCAGTGGTACCGAGGCCCTGGGAGAAGTCACGGTCAAACTCAAGGACAACGACCGCACCGTTGTTGGCCGGGGGGCATCAACCGATATCATCGAGGCCTCGGCCAAGGCCTATATCGACGGAATCAACAAGTTGGTGGTTCGAAGACGTCTAAGAGGGGATCAATAGTGTCGCCATTTTAGGTTACGCTGGAGTACATCTATATGACCATAACAGAGAAGATCTTGGCGGCCCACTGTGATAGAGGTCAGGTAAGACCGGGTGAGCTGATTGAAGCCGAGATCGACGTCATCATGTGCAACGACGTGACCACACCTCCTGCAATCTCGATGCTGGTGGAGAGAGGTATGGACAGGGTCTTTGACCCTGACAGGATCGTCGTCACCCCCGACCATTTTGTGCCTAATAAGGACATAAAGAGTGCCCAACTGGCGAAGAGGCTCAGGAACTGGGTGAACCGCCATGGGATCAGGAACTACTACGAAGTAGGAACGCACGGTATTTGTCATGCTATTCTTCCCGAGCAGGGGCATGTCCTGCCAGGGACAACGGTTATATGCGGCGACTCTCACACCTGTACTCACGGCGCCCTCGGCGCCTTTGCCACGGGTGTCGGAAGCACAGACCTGGCGGCTGCAATCTACTCCGGCAGGCTCTGGTTCAAGGTCCCTGAGAGCATAAAATTCGTTATCAACGGCAATTTGCAGGAAGGTGTCTATTCAAAAGACATAATACTTCAGATCATAGATAGGATAGGTGTGGACGGAGCCCTCTATAAAGCAATGGAGTTCACGGGCCCCACAATAGAGAACCTTTCTGTCGAGGCCAGGATGACCATCACCAATATGGCGGTCGAGGCTGGGGCTAAGTCCGGGATCGTACCGGCTGACGACAGGACGATCGAATATGTAAGAGCTCGAACCGACAGGGATTTCCAGATATTTCATTCAGACCAGGATGCGGAATATGCCCAGATCGTCGAGATAGATGTATCAGACCTTGAGCCTATAGTTGCCTTTCCGCATTTGCCTTCAAATGGTCACCCCATCTCCGAGATCGAGGAGATAAAGATTGACCAGGCTTACCTGGGTTCATGCACCAACGGTAGGATCGAGGATTTACGGGTGGCTGCCAGGATTCTCAAAGGCAGGAGGGTCGCCCCAGGCGTCCGCATGATCGTCGTGCCGGCAACGACTCGGGTCTGGCGGCAGGCCTTGCAAGAAGGTCTGCTTGAGGTCTTTAGTGAAGCTGGATGTGCCATCTCTACCCCTACGTGCGGTGCGTGTCTGGGCGGCTATATGGGGATACTGGCCGAAGGAGAGCGGTGCATCTCCTCAACAAATCGGAACTTCGTTGGACGGATGGGTCACCCTGAATCCGAGGTCTATCTTGCAAGTCCAGCGACAGTGGCTGCCTCTGCGATAAAAGGAACTATCACAGACCCAAGAGAGTTCCTGTAACTCTGTGGCTGTGAATAATGACCAGTCCAAAGAGGGATGCCTTGACCAAGAGAGATGAACTACCCCCCTGAACAACAGGATGGATTCTCCATGAGAGGCTTTGCACACGTATACAGACGGACACACATTAACACCGATGAGATCATTCCGGCAAGGTATCTAAACACGGATGATGAAGTCCAACTTGCCAGACATGTGATGGAGGATATCGACCCTGACTTCGTGAAGAGGGTAAAACCCGGCAATTTCATCGTAGCCGCAGATGATTTCGGTTGCGGGTCAAGCCGTGAACATGCAATCTGGGCATTACGTGGTGCGGGGATTAAGGCGGTTATAGCGAACAGTTTTGCACGAATTTTCTTCCGAAATGCCATCAACAACGGGTTTCTGGCCATCGAGTGCAGGGGAATCGCTGATAAGGTCTCGGATGGTGACGAATTGGAGATTGCCTTGAGGGATGGTATCATAAACAACCTCTCCAGAAATGAGCACTATCGGTTTACACCTATTCCAGATTTCGCATTGAAGATAATGGAAGCGGGGGGATTGTTAAATCATATAAAAGAGGGCTCCAAATTTTCATCTGGTTAGTTGCCCGGAAATGAAGCGTGGAAGGGGGTGAGATGAAAGCGCAAAGAGACCGATGGACAAACCGCCCGGCATTTGTAATGGCAGCAATCGGGTCTGCCGTGGGCCTCGGGAACGTTTGGAGATTTCCATTTGTAACATACCAGAACGGGGGTGGGGCCTTCTTAATCCCCTATCTGGTCGCCCTGATCACAGCTGGCATACCCCTGATGATCCTGGAATTTGGTCTCGGCCAGATGATGCAAGGAGCCGCGCCTCTCTCCTTCTCAAAGATCCATAAGAGATGGGAGTGGGTGGGCTGGTGGGCTATGCTGGTCGGTTTTGTTATCACCACCTATTACACAGTGGTGATGGCGTGGTGCTGGAACTACCTGTATTATTCCCTCTCATTGGCGTGGAAATCGGGGGCTAAGGACTTCTTCTTCAATGATTTTCTCGGGTTGACCGATGGGCCTGCAAAGCTCGGGGGCATAAGGTGGCCGATCGTCTTTGGTCTTTTCATCACGTGGGTCTCGATCGTCTGGATCATTCATTATGGGATCAAGCGCGTTGGAAGGGTTGTTATGGTCACGGTACCATTGCCAGTGATCCTGCTTGCAATCTTGGTTTTCAGGGGTATGACTCTGCCCGGAGCGATTGAAGGCATAAGGTTCTACTTAACCCCCGACTTCAGCCGCCTCCTGGACCCAAAGGCCTGGTTAGCAGCCTATTCCCAGATCTTCTTCTCCCTGAGCCTTGGCTTCGGGATCTTAATAGCTTATGCAAGCTATCTGCCTGAAAAGTCCGATATTAACAACAATGCTTTCATAACCAGTTTTGCTAATTGTGGAACGAGTTACTTCGCTGGTTTTGCGGTGTTCAGTGTGCTCGGCTATCTGGCCCAGGCTACAGGGGTCAGCGTCAAGGATGTGGTCGCAGGAGGCCCCGGCTTGGCCTTCATAACCTATCCTACAGCAATTGGTCTTTTGCCTTTCCTCCCTGCCTTGTTCGGAGTTATATTCTTCATAGCCCTACTGACTCTTGGGATAGACTCAGCATTCTCGATCGTGGAGGCTGTGGTCGCGGGGTTGAGGGATAAGTGGGGGATGACCCAGCGAAAGGCAACAATTGTATTCTCCTCAGCAGCCTTCATTGTTGGCCTATTCTTCACTACGGGGGCAGGCTTATACTGGCTGGATATAGTGGACCACTTTATGAACAATTTCGGATTAGCGCTGGTGGGACTGGCAGAGTGTTTGATAATTGGTTATGGCTTTGGAACTGAGAGGTTCAGGAGATATATCAATTCTATCTCTGAGATTAAAATAGGCAGATGGTGGGACTTCCTCATCAAGGTTGTGACTCCGTTAATTCTGGCAGTATCGACCATCCTGGTTATAACTGAAGAGATTCGGAGACCATACGCAGGGTATCCCCAGTGGGCATTGATATTGGGTGGATGGGTGTTAGCCGGTCTGCTCATATTGATAAGTAGATTTGTCCTCATGCGGGTCAAAGGTAAGGAGGGGTGAGATGCCAGCCTCCGCATGGATAATGTTTGCAGTGAGTTGTGGGGTCCTCTACGGAGGCCTGATTTACAGCTTATATATAGCGACAAGGAAAAGGTAGATGAAGTGCCCTTTCTTTTCGCTTCCCTTTCTTTGGGTACGCAAACGTTCATGCCCCTTGCGGGGCACCACGAAACATGAAAATTCTATTTTCGGACCAAAGAAAAAGAAAGATAAGAACTGCTTTCGCACTTTTCATTTTGCGATTCGAAGCTTCGGTCAGTTTATGTTGTTCACACCTTGTCGGTTTGGGGCAAGCTTCGCTGGGATTTATACTATTGTAATAGCCTAAAGGAGGAGCGTATATTGTACAGGATCGCAGTAATACCAGGAGATGGCATAGGTCCGGAGGTGATTGCCGAAGGGCTTAAGGTGCTGGAGGCCGTGAGCGATAAGGTCGGGTTTAAGTATGAGACGGTGACCTATGACTTCGGTGGAGAACGCTATAAGCGGACAGGGGAGACGCTGCCGGATTCAGCAACGGCAGAGCTAAGTGAGTTTGACGCAATCTACCTTGGGGCGGTTGGCCATCCAGATGTGGAGCCTGGAATTTTAGAGAAGGGAATTCTTCTTCGGCTGAGGTTCGAGTTAGATCAATATATCAACCTCCGTCCTGTAAAGCTCTATCCGGGTGTCACGACACCGCTACGTGATAAGGGTCCTGACGATATCGATTTCGTTGTAGTGAGGGAGAATACCGAGGGACTGTATGCGGGGACAGGTGGATTCCTTCGGAAGGGGAGGTCCGATGAGGTGGCTATCCAGACTTCTGTCAACACTCGTAAGGGCGTGGAGCGGTGCATACGCTATGCCTTTGAATACTGCCGAAAACGGAATAAACAGAAGAAACTCACCTTATGCGGAAAAACCAACGTCCTTACCTATGCCTTCGACCTCTGGGAGAGGGTCTTTCACGAGGTTGGGGCTGAATACCCTGATATTGAACGTGAGTACGCTCATGTAGATGCCATCTGCATGTGGATGGTTAAGAACCCCGAACGGTTTGACGTGGTCGTGACCGACAACATGTTCGGCGATATCATAACCGATTTGGGAGCTATCATCCAGGGAGGTATGGGGATTGCTGCAGGTGGAAACATCAACCCTGATGGTGTCTCCATGTTTGAACCCATAGGCGGTTCTGCACCGAAATATGCAGGCAAAGGGGTTATCAATCCGATGGCGGCCATCTCGGCCTGCCAGATGATGCTGGATGTGCTCGGGGAAACCCAAGCTGCTGAGATCCTGGAGGCGGCGATCATAAAGGTCGTCAGTACAAAGTTGAAAGACATGGCTGCCGGGAGAATGGGATACTCCACATCTGAAGTTGGGGATCTGGTAGCAGAGGCCGTGAGCGGACAAGATATATGTTAAAGGTTAAGATGGCTTTTGGTGGATGAATGCGTCCAATATGATCTTGCCTGCCTAATGATGGAGAAAAGAGATGCCAAAAGTAGAGGTCTATGACACCACTTTACGTGATGGTGCACAGGCAGAAGGAATAGCTTTTTCTGTCGAGGACAAACTTAAAATAGCGCAAAAACTTGATGACCTTGGCATCCACTATATCGAAGGAGGATGGCCCAACCCCACAAATCCAAAGGACCTGGAATTTTTCCTCCGGGTCGGAGACTACAAGTTTAAGAACTCCAAGCTCACAGCCTTTGGTAGCACGAGAAAGCCATCTAATAAGCCTGAACACGACCCAATCCTGAATGTGCTTCTGGGCGTGAACACCGAGATTGTGGCCATCTTCGGCAAGAGCTGGGACCTCCATGTGAAGGAGGTATTAAGGACCACGCTTGATGAGAACCTGAGGTTGATCGAAGACTCGGTAGCATTTCTTAAATCTAAGGGTAGGGAGGTTATTTACGATGCCGAGCACTTCTTCGACGGATATAAGAACGACCCGGATTATGCTATCAGGACACTATTAGCGGCTCAGGAGGGTGGAGCTGACATCCTGATCCTATGCGACACAAACGGGGGTTGCCTGCCTCTGGAGGTGAAGGGTATAATCGAAGAGGCAAGAGGCGCCATTGATGTTCCCTTCGGGATCCATGCCCACAATGACACCGGGATGGCGGAAGCCAACACAATAGTTGCAGTTCAGCTTGGAGCGACCCATGTTCAAGGTACCTTTGGCGGCTTCGGCGAAAGATGTGGCAATGCTAATCTAAGCACGATTATCCCGACCCTTATGTTGAAACTTGGCGTCGACTGTATCTCGGAGAACCAGTTACGGAGCCTCTCCGCGACGTCCCGGTTTATAAGCGAGGTGGCAAATATAGCTCATGACCATCGGCAGCCCTATGTTGGCGAGAGCGCTTTCGCCCATAAAGGAGGAGCACACGTTGACGGGGTCATTAAGGTTCATGAATCCTTCGAACATATAAGGCCAGAGCTTGTAGGAAACGAAAGGCGCCTTCTGTTGTCCGAACAGGCTGGCAGAAGCACAATAGTTGCCAAACTCCAGAAGCTCCGTCCCAATATTACAAAGGATGACCCCCTCGTCAAAAAAGTCCTCGCTGAGATTAAAAGCCTTGAGAATCAGGGCTATCAATTTGAAACGGCCTCCGGCTCCTTTGAAATCCTTGCCAAGAAGTTAATGGATATGTATAAGGAACCGTTTGAGTTAGAAGGCTATCGCACCATTGTCGAAAAAAGGAAGGACGGGAGAGTCCTCTCGGAGGCAACGATAAGGGTGGTCGTTAACGGGGAAGAGCAATATACTGCAGCCGAAGGCACCGGTCCGGTCAATGCACTGGATAATGCTCTTAGAAAAGCCCTGGAGAAATTTTATCCTTCCTTAGCCAGTGTCCATCTGAGGGATTACAAGGTGCGTGTCCTTTCAAGCAGCAACGGAACGGCGGCAAAGGTGCTGGTCCTTATCGAATCCTCCGACGGGACCGATGTCTGGGGGACAGTTGGTGTTTCAGAGAACATAATAGAGGCAAGCTGGTATGCCCTGGTGGACAGTATGGGCTATAAACTTCTGAAGGATAAGGGGCACTATAAAGGCTGAGCAGAATTCGTCCGGGGAATAGATAGATTTTTTTCGAGAAACATCCAGGATTTATGATTTCTAAGAAATCTCTTGGAAATCTTGCCGTTGATGGAGAACAGAGATGATCCGTACGAAGAGGCTTGAGAGATTACCGCCTTACATGTTCGGAAGAATAAACGATCTCAAACTTGAGTTGAGACGGAGCGGGGCTGATGTAATTGACCTTGGGATGGGCAACCCAGATCGACCAACACCGTCCCATATAGTTGAAAAGCTCAGGGAAGTGGCGATGGATCCTAAGGCACACCGCTATTCAGCATCCAGAGGGATCCCTAATCTCAGAAAAGCCATATGCCGCCATTATAAGTCTCGCTATAACGTAGACTTAGATTGGGAGAGAGAGGCCATAGCGGTAATCGGAACCAAAGAAGGTCTGGCCCATCTTGCCCTTGCCCTGCTGGATGAGGGCGATACAGCTCTTGTGCCCAATCCGGCTTATCCAATCCATATCTACAGCGTGGCTATCGCTGGGGGAAATGTGGTCAGCATCCCCCTCTCAGAGGAGAATCAGTTCGTGCCCCAAATGGACCAGATAACTCAAGAAGTGTGGCCGAAGCCAAAGTTAATGATCCTCAATTTTCCCCAGAATCCGACGGCCGCCACCGTAGACCTCTCCTTCTTACAAGAAGTCGTCGCCTTTGCAAGGAGAGAGGGCATAATTATCGTACATGACTTTGCCTATTCCGACATCGTCTTTGATGGATATGAAGCACCAAGTCTACTACAGGCAGAAGGCGCTAAGGATGTGGGTGTGGAGTTCTTTACGATGTCCAAGTCTTACAATATGGCCGGCTGGAGGATTGGCTTCTGTGTCGGGAATAGCGATGTGATAGATGCCCTTGCTAAGATAAAAGGTTACTGCGACTACGGCATTTTCACTCCAGTTCAGGTTGCCTCGATCGTTGCCCTCGATGGACCTCAGGAGTGTGTGTTGGAAACAGCAAAAGTTTATCAAAGAAGAAGGGACGTACTGGTTGAAGGGCTTAACAGAATGGGATGGAAAGTTCCAAAACCAAGGGCCACGATGTTCCTCTGGGCCGCGATCCCTGACAAATACAGACATATGGGCTCGATGGAGTTCTCAATGAAACTACTCGAGGAAGCAGAGGTGGCCGTGGCTCCAGGTATAGGTTTCGGTGAAAAGGGCGAGGGTTATGTGCGGATCGCACTGGTTGAAAACGAATCCCGGATCAAACAGGCGATAAGAAATATCAAGAGATGCCTGTTTTAACGCAGATCTGGTTAAGACAGGTCAATAGCCTTCATGGGCATCGGCTGTTTGGGTATTCATTCGGTGTTTTCTGAAACTCAGATAATTGTTCTCCTATCCTCATTATTTTTAACCTCTACATACTTCCCCTGACGGCCTACAGAGGAACAACCCATTGAAGACATTACGATACGTCCTGCTGGTAATCCTGGCGTTGATAGCGGGATCGACGCTTGGAAACAGTCTTTCTGTCTTCGGAGTCGAACCAGATCTGGTTCTCCTTGTGTTGATTCACGTAGCTGTTTCCGCAGGGCGCATCCAGGGCACACTGTTCGGTTTTCTGGCAGGATTTTTACAGGATGTATATTCACCTGGACGCCTGGGAATAAATGCCTTTACCAACTCCATTATAGGCTTTGGGGCGGGCTATGCCCATGGAGGAGTGGTTACAGAGAGCCTTTCGGTTCGGGCGCTTATCATCTTTTCAGCAACATTTGTCCATGACATCATATATTTCTTCCTACGTTCATCCGGCAATCCCGGTGATGCTGCGGTCCTTTTGTTCCGTTATGGGTTCCCCACAGCGCTTTACACCACGGCCGTTGGGATAACGATCTCGTTTGTCCTCTTCACCTTGCGGAAAAAAGGAGGTTAGTGTGTCACCGGAAATTTCCTCCAAAAGGCGCTGGTTATTCATATGTACCGTTGGCCTCTTCATGATCCTGGTGTTCCGGCTACTTCAGCTACAGGTCATCGGCTGGGAACACTATTTCGGTATTTCCGAGGAGAACAGGGTCCGTGTGGTTCCCATACCCGCCCCAAGAGGGCTCATATTCGACAGAAACGGCCAGGTACTGGTGGATAACCGTGCATCGTACACTATCTCCCTCCTTCCGTTCCAACTAAAAGATATGGAGGAGACGGTCGGCAAGGTCAGCAAGGCTCTTGGGATCGATATATTAGACCTGAAAGGGAGGTTTGGGGTTCACAAAACACATCCCTATGAGCCGGTCAAATTGAAGAGAGATGTGGGCATAAAGGCCGTCTCCGTGATCGAGGAACACCGATATAGCTTGCCAGGCGTAATTTACCAGGTGGAGCCGACCAGGAGTTACCCCTTCGGAACCTTGGCAGCCCATCTTTTAGGCCATGTGGGTGAAATATCGGATGATCAACTCTCGACTCTTCGTCAGCGAGGATATCTGCTCGGTGAACTGGTCGGTAAGGCAGGTATAGAGAGAGAGTACGAGCATTATCTTCATGGGATTAACGGTACAAAGTACCTGGAGGTTGATGCTCTCGGAAGGGAGATCGGTGAGCTGCCGGGGAAAGGTGCCAGAAAACCACAACCGGGTTTCAATCTCTATCTGACTATAGACTGGAGGATTCAAAGGGTAGCAGAACAGGCTTTTAGCGATACTTTAACAGGTGCTCTGGTTGCCATAGATCCGAGAAACGGAGAGGTGCTTGTTTTTGTGAGCAGGCCTAATTTCGACCCCAATATCTTCTCAGGCGTACTATCTCCTGCTATCTGGGACAGCCTTAACTCAGATCCTCGCCATCCCTTGCTAAATCGGGCAATACAGAGTGCGTATCCTCCCGCTTCGACCCTGAAGATGGTAACTGCAATAGCTGCTCTGGAGATGGGCCTAATCGACGAAAACACCAAACTCGCTCCGTGCACGGGTTCATATAAATTTGGAAACCGTTGGTATGGCTGCTGGAAAGAAGAGGGACATGGAGCCCTGAGTCTGATTGATGCCATCGCGCAATCATGTGATGTCTATTTCTACCAGTTAGGGCTGAAAGTTGGGCTGAAGAGCTGGAACAGGTATGCCAGAAAATTCGGTTTTGGAACACTTACAGGCATAGACCTACCGGGTGAAATACCTGGTTTAGTTCCTTCGGACGAATATTATGACCAACGTTACGGGAAAGGTAAATGGACCCGGGGGTTGCTTTTGAATCTCGTTATAGGACAGGGAGAGATCCTGGTCACACCAGTGCAGATGGTCCAGTATATTGCAGCCATAGCAACAGGAAAAATCCCGCAGATCCATCTGCTTAAGGAGATTGTATCTGATAAAGGAGAAACCGTCTTCAGACCCAACATAAAAAATAGGAAGCTTGACGATATCTCTCCGGCCACATTCCAACTCATTAGAAAAGCCTTGTTGGAAGCGGTGGAAGGTGAGAAAGGGACGGGCCGTTTTGCCAGGGTTCGCGGTTTCCAGATAGCCGGCAAAACAGGAACCGCACAGAATCCCCGTGGCGAAGATCATGCCTGGTTCGCAGCCTATGCCCCTTTTGAGGAACCTCGTATAGCCGTAGCAGCGATAGTGGAAGGAGGAGGGCATGGCGCAGTGGCCGCTGCTCCTCTGGTGAAAAAGGTATTGGAGGCCTATCTGAACGGAACAAGGGTGCAGGCAACGTCAGAACCGGACCATATGTTGCAGTGAGAAAATGGAAGGTCGAACACAGTTATTCCCCTTTTAACAGCGAGAGGGAAAGTCCATGAGGAGCGCGAGAAACTTCATCAGGAACTTTGATCTACCGCTTTTAATATCCGTTTTGCTCCTCGTCTCTCTGGGAATCGTGATGATTTACAGTGCTACGTATAACACCGTGAACAATACCTTATTAAAAGATATACATAAAAAACAGATGTTCTGGGCGATCTTCGCTTTAATAGCCATGCTGGTAGCTATTGCTATACCTAACAAGGTCTTTTATGGGTTCAGT
>DTYK01000095.1 GCA_012961925.1 Candidatus Latescibacterota bacterium | reverse complement strand
GGATGTGGCTGTTGGGCAGGGCCCCTCGGCACCGGCCCATCCGGAAGCTGGCCCACAAGGGCCTGATGGTCCTTCACATTGAATCTATCTCTGAATTTGGCAAGGGCCTGCTTCACCTGCTGCCGTTCTGCCTTACCAGGGTCAGAGGCTGCGGCAGCCGCTTCAGGCCCCAGGGCAGGCCAGGGGCCAGAGGCCGCAGAGATAGCCAGGCACACAGGCCACAGAGCACGCCATCGGGTCATGAGTAATCCCCCCTTTGGATGTGAGAAAGCCCTCAGTGTAGAAAACTCCTTGAAAAGACCACAGCTCCAACCTTGCTGTTCTCCCCACGAATCATGCTAATCGGAATGGCCCTTCAGCAATCCTGGAATCGGAAGCACCAGGATGTTCGGTTTTTTCCCTACCGAGTGTACTACTGCAGAATGAGCGCTCGTCCCTCCTTTGGGTGTAAGAAAGCCACAGTCAAAACTTTGCTCTTCCCTCACGATTCCAGTGTCAGGATAAATGCTCCCCGAGCCTTGACAGAGAAAATTCCAGAACTTCATCCACCTCAAAGTTGTCGTGTGTCTTTCAACAAACCAAATTTGATACGATGATCCCAGTTTGTCAAGCCATTTTTTGGAATGTACTTACATCATGAAACCTGGGTTACTGAGCGGTGTTGGGAATAGGAGTGTGGCGCAATGGGGAGCATGGCACTGGTGGGGAACCGCTAAGAGGCGAATCCGTCTAGTCTGGTCAGCCCCTCCTCAACGGCGATATTAACTGCCCCTCTGAATTCGGAAGGGTACAGAGGGCGATCCAGGGGTGGGTGGTCAAAGGCTTTGTAACAGGGTCTGTACTGTTCCATGACGTTCACATACGTATTTTGGGAGAGCTCCCGGGCTATAAACCTCATCGCCTGTCTCGTACCTGCCAGGTCCTCCGGCAAGACCAGATGCCGTACCAGAAGTCCCCGTAAGGCGATGCCACGTTCATCCAGGATGAGATCACCCACCTGGCGATGCATCTCTCGCAGGGCGCTCCTGGCGACTTGGGGATAGTCCTCCGACCTGGATAGACGGGCTGATACCGCAGGATCGGAGTATTTCAAGTCCGGCATGTAGATATCGAATACCCCATCAAGGAGCCTTAATGTCTCAACGGAGTCATATCCTCCAGAATTGTAGACCAGCGGGAGACACAATCCCCCTTCAATGGCTGGAGGTAAGGCAGCAAGGATCTGTGGAACAACATGGGTCGGAGTCACGAAATTGATGTTGTGGCATCCCATCCCCTGCAATTCCACCATAATCTGTCCGAGCCTCTCAGTTGTGATCTCTCTGCCACGACCGAGGTGGCTTATGTCATAATTCTGGCAGAAGATGCACCTCAGGTTGCAGAACGTGAAAAATATGGTGCCCGAGCCGCCGATACCTACAAGCGGGCTCTCCTCGCCGAAGTGAGGGCCCCAACTGGAGACCACCGGCAGCTTCCCGGTGCGGCAAAATCCCCGCTCGCCTGAACGTCTGTTTACCCTGCACCGCCGTGGACAAAGGGTGCAATCCTGCAGCATCTCATAGGCGTTCTCTATCCTTTCCGCCAGCCCGCCCGAACGATACAGCTTTATATATCCCGGTTCGTACATTCAACAGGTAAGGTGAAAGGCAGCGATGACCCGTCTGGCCCCCTGCATCTGGTTGTAAGTCCTCCAGGCCCTGTCGGTAGGTTCGACTATCAGCTCTATACCCTGCGCCTCAAGCTGATCTCTCGTCGCCGGCGGCACCCTCATCAACCCAGGGCTCCCTGTACCGACTACAAGAACATCCGGCTTCTCTTCCAGCACCGTCCTGAGGTCTTCAATGTGAAGCTGGTGACCCTCTTTTCTCCACCAATCGGCATCAACACGGTCCGGATAGATGATCACATCAGAGGTATACCTCTTCCCATCAATAACAATGCTGCCAAAGCGATAGGAGTCGATCAACATCCCCATCCCCCCCTTCATATAGTGCTGGATCTAATAACCTCCGCAAGCCTCCTTATCCCTTCCTCTATGGTATCCTC
>DTYK01000094.1 GCA_012961925.1 Candidatus Latescibacterota bacterium | reverse complement strand
GGAGAAACGGGCGGTCATGGAGGTTCTTGACCGAAAGTATCTGTTCCGGTACTACGGTCCGGAAGAGTACCCATCGAAGGTGGCTGAGTTTGAGAGGCTCTTTGCGGAGAAGATGGGCAGGAAACATGCGTTGGGGGTGAACTCATGTACCTCGGCCCTGATCTGCGGCCTTATAGCCTGTGGAGTTGGGCCAGGGGATGAGGTGATCGTCCCGGCATACACCTTCTTCGCCAGCGCTGCAGCAGTGGTCGCTGCCAGGGCGATACCGGTAATAGCAGAGGTAGACGCCTCCCTGACCCTTGACCCGGACGACTTCAGGCGAAAGATCAGCCCACGCACCAAGGCCGTCATCCCCGTTCATATGCGGGGTACTCCCTGCCGGATGGACGAGATAATGGAGATAGCGAGGGAGCATGACCTGGTCGTGGTAGAAGACGTTGCCCAGGCGATGGGTGGGAGTTATAAAGGAAAGATGTTAGGGGGGTTCGGCCAATGTGGGGCATACAGCCTTCAGTACCATAAGATCATCACCGCCGGCGAGGGCGGTGTGGTGACCACCGACGATGACCTCCTCTACGACCGGGTCCAGGCATATCATGACACCGCTGCCTGCTGGCGGCCGGACCGCTTCGGACTGCCTCGCTATGAGGGAGAGGTCTTCCCCGGAGTAAACTACAGGATGAGTGAGCTCACAGGTGCCCTGGCCATCGTTCAGCTTGGCAGGCTGGACGGACTGCTGGCAAGGATGCGGTCCCATAAGGCAAGGATAAAATCGGCCATTGATGACATCAAGGGGCTGGAATTCCGGAAGCTCAACGACCCTGAGGGAGACACGGCCATCTGCCTGATCTTCTACCTGCCCACGGATGAGATTACCAACCGCTTTGTGGAGGCACTCCAGGCAGAAGGTGTTGCAGCAGGTGGGATATATAATGCAGGGGTACCGGACTGGCACATCTACGCCCATTGGAAACATATCATGGATAAGGTGACGGCTACACCCGAAGGCTGCCCGTATACATGTGCTTTCTATAAGGGCCCTGAGATAGAGTACTCACCTGACATGTGTCCGAAGACCCTTGACCTGCTGGGCCGGTCGGTACATATTGACATTCCGCCCCAGATGACAGTGGAGGATTGCGACATGATCGCCGAGGGGATTCGGAAGGTCGCCAGCGCCTTGTTATAAGGCGAATCTTTTCAACTTCTGAGCGGAGGAGATTATGGCAAGGATAAGCGTCTGTATTGAGATTCTGTTCACCGACCTGCCGTATGTTGACTGTGTAAAAAAGGTGGCGGAGATCGGCTTCCCGGCCATCGAATTCTGGTTTCTCGGGCGACGGATGGACGCATCCGACTTCGACCAGGGAGTAAGAGATTTCGAGGCCATAGCAGAAGTCTGCAGAGTATCGGGGGTGGAGGTATCAGACTTCGTCCTCAACTCCCCTGACGGGAGTATTGGAGGATCACTTGTTAATCCTGAGGATAGAAAGGACTACCTTAACAGGCTGGAAAAGCTCATACCCCTGGCACACAGGCTTGGGTGCAACAGGATGATCACCTGTACGGGAAACCAGGTCCAGGGATTGAGCCGTCAGGATCAACACACCAGCATCGTTGATGGACTTGGTGAGGCTGCAAAGATCGCCGAAAAAGAAGGCATTACCCTCCTTCTGGAGCCCTTGAATACCCTTGTGGATCACAAGGGTTATTATCTCGATTCGTCCGCCGAGGGGATACAGATAATCAAGGAGGTGGCCCATAAGAACGTCAGGTTGCTCTACGACATCTACCATATGCAGGTGATGGAGGGCAACATCATATCCACGATTGAGGATAATATCGAGCTCATAGGCCACTTCCATTCGGCCGGTGTCCCTGGACGCCATGAGCTGATGAAGGGGGAATTAAACTACCCCAACATCATCAGAAGGATCGACGAACTGGGATACAAGGGTTACTTCGG
>DTYK01000093.1 GCA_012961925.1 Candidatus Latescibacterota bacterium | reverse complement strand
TCCACGAGCAGGGGACCCTCTTGAGCAGTGGATGATTGAGCTGGATTTGGGTCGGGCAGTGGCAGTGAAGAAGATCCGTCTGGTCTTTGCTGGTGTCCTTGGTGTGAAGCCGTTCGAGCGGTTCAGCGTCTATATCTCTGAGGGTGCTCGTATCATGGCGGGCAAAGACATGGTCCGCTACAGACTGCTGGGCAGGCAGACCCTGCCTAATCGGGAGAGGGTAGTGGAGTATCCGGTGGCCTTCACGGAGGTTATGGATACCACCAGGACCGGGCTTAAGGTGCAGCGTTCGTTGGATTTCGACTTAGTGAGATACGTGCGGGTAGTTCTGGATGCTGAGAGTGAAAATCCCGCCTTGGCAGAGTTGGAGGTAGAGGCGATAGGGGACAACATAGCGTTGGAGACGCTGAGGAACGGGGGACTTATCGACGCACGTTATAGCGCTATGAAGGGACCTAATCTCTTCGATGGGGATGCCGGGACATACTGGAACTTCCCGCCGGTTAACGATGCGGAATGGGATAAAGAGCCGGGTAGACCAGGAGGGGGGGCATGGTTTGAATGGGACTTAGGGGCTGCCTTCTGGATAGACCAGTTCTTTCTCTCCTTTGGCACTAAAGGCCGATATGGATCCATTACCGTTGGAGGAGGAGAGATCTATGCGGTGCCAGGGTATCTTATTTTTACCTCGGACGGTTCCCCAAGACCGGGAGGGGCCCTGGAGGGGGTGCCAGCAGGCAGGTTTGACTATCACCTCCTGGCCGATGTAGAAAATCTGCAGTTGCCTTACCAGTTTCACTTCAACCATATAGTGGAGCCCAGGAAGGTGCGTTATATCTTCTTCCGGGTCGCCCATGGTTGGGGACATTATGGGAGAGGCAGTATTCCCCTTTTTGAATTTCAGTTGTTTGGAGAGGGATACCCGGCAGAGGCTACACTTATCTCTCCTCCCTTAAGTATTGCGAAACTGACTGGCCGCAGGGGGGCAAAGCTGGCCACCGCTTTCAGATGGGAGGCCGAACAGGACTTTCCTGCCACCAGGGTGGAGATCCAGACCAGGACCGGCGATACTGTAGATACCCTGAGGACCTATTACAGACACGACGGCAAAGAGGTTTCTAAAGAGAAGTACTATAAGTTACCGACGAAGTTAAGGGGGAAGATTAAGGAGAGTTTTATACCCGGAGAGGGATGGAGCGACTGGAGCCCGGTCTACGCTCAACCTGAGGGGTCGTTTCTTTCCCCCTCTCCCAGTCTCTTTGTGCAGTTCCAGATAAAGTTGATCTCAGAGCAGCGTGAGCTTGCCCCGATATTGCGGGGGCTTTCCATAGACCTTGTTGAGCCCTTAGTGGGGAGTATTACCGGTGCGGTCCAGCCCAGGGAGGTGGAGGAGGTAGACCGGCCACAACGCTACCTGTATCAGATCTGGCCGGCGGCTAAGGCCAGAGATCGGGGATTCGACCAGGTGCTCATCAAGGCCCCGTTGGTGAAGGAGAGCGTCCTTCTGAAAATTGGTGGGAAGGATGTTGAACCCGACTCGGTGGAGTTCAGGAGTGATTCGCTTTTTGTCTGGCTGCCTCAGAGGGTGACGGGTGACTCTCTGGCGGTTGAGTTTACCGCCAGGGTTTCCCGAAACGGAGTCCAGTTCGGAGCCTGGGTGGGCAACTCCTCCCTGCCGGGGATATGGCAGGAGGTGGATCCCGTCACAAGAGAGGCGGTGACCATCTTTCTGCCCGTCTTGGCTGAGGAAGAGGCATTGATCGGAAACCTACAGATCAGCCCCCGCATATTTACGCCTAACGGAGATGGGGCCAACGACCAGACCCAGATCAGCTTCAGCCTGTTTAAGGTGGAGGGGAAAGTTCCTGCGGTAACTATTTATAATCTGAATGGAGAACTGGTTAAAAAGCTGGTTCGTCTGCCAGGCCAGGGGGAGCGCTATCTCTGGGACGGACATGCAGAGTCTGGCCAACTGGTCTCCCCAGGGACCTACCTGTGTCGTATCCAGGTGGAGGCAGACAAGGGTATGTATAGCGTGGAGCGAACAATTAATGTGGTGTACTGATAACTCAGTAAACTATAGGAGGTGCTGTTATGGGGCGGAGGTTTCTGACTCTCGTCTTGGGCGTTAGTATATTGCTTGGTTGGGTGGTCTCTTCGGTGGCTGAAGTGGGGCCGCCATTCTATCCCCTTACCCCAAGCGGTCTACATATGGTTGTGGACGCCCTCGTTCCTCAGGTGAGGAAGTGGTATCTTCCACAGGAGCTTTATTTTCAATATGGCTGGAAGGGATGGGAGTACAGTAACTATGCCAAGGATAACTACGTCCGGTATACAGATGTCGCCTTAGAAGGAAGCAGGTGGTACGATATATATGGGAACTATATCACCAGAGGGTGGGAGGTTTACAACTGGACGGAGGAACAGCCGGCCAGGTATGGGAGCCGACTGCGCAAGAGCCCCCAGTTTAGCAATTGGTTTGACAACGTCCTGGTCTCCAGGGCATCAAAGGGCCAGTTCTACACTGCTGTTACTGTGGGTGATGTAATAAGGACGACTCTAACTCCGTTGACCTTCTCAAAGCCTAGTTTCAACGGGCTTCAGTGGGATTTTCTCACCGATAAGTATGGATTCACCCTGGTGGCCTCCCGTACCAGCTGGCCAGCTCAGGCTGTTGGAACCGAGCTTGCCGCTGGCACAAACGTGACCAACTCCTCCCGGTTTTTAGGGTTTCGGGGGGTCGCTCAGGTGGGGGATTTCCTCAAGGTGGGTGCTAATTACGTAACCGCCCATAACTGGAGGAACGATTACGACCTGAGTGAAAGTTCTCTAAAGGGGGTGCTTACTGAGGGGCAGAACCGAGACTATATTGAAAAGGTTGTTATCCGTCTTTCGGATGACTCCCCGGAGGACGGAAGAGGGGGTACGGTTTTTTATGGTTCCAGAATTATTATCGACGGGGTAGAACACCCGGAGATCACTCCCTCCATTGATGGTGGACGTCTGGTCGAAGGGGTATTGAGAGCGGATGGCCCCGAAACCATCACCCTCACCTACGATATCAGGAGGGCCTATGAAACCCTTAATTTAGGAAGCCATAAGAACCTCAGAAAGATAGAATTCATCCTTATCCTGGCTAATGATTATAAGGTCGAGGTGACATCAAATTTACAGACAGACGTTGCCGGCAAGCCAGTTTTCCTCACTGTAGCCCGAGCAAGAGGGAACGTTAAGGATGGTTCAAACCAGAAATTTGTGCGGTTTATGTATGGCCTTCCAACTGGTATGGATATCTATGGTGTGACTGTGGAGGTAGAAGACCTGATGGGATTGGACCTGAGTGCAGAATACCAGATCAACAGAAAGTTCAGGCGGTTCCCAAATGCGTCGTATATCGAGCACCGGCTTGATACCGATGAGGCCCGGGCCTTCTATGTGGCTGCATCCCAGAAGGTTTACCCCTGGTTTTTCTACGGCGAGTTTTTCAACATAGACCCGGAGTACAGCACCTCCGCCTTTATCTCCGACGAACGGGGTATGATCGATTACTCCAACCCTGTGGAATATTCCTTTGAACTGGTGGATGATAACGACGATCAGGACCGATTCCCGGACTGGAACCGGAGGAACATCAACCAGCGCGCCATACTTGCCGGCATGGAGGGATGGGACAGGGCAGTCTTCCCAGGCTATGATGAGAACAACGACATGATCTCCGACTTTAACCAGAACCAGAACCTCGTACCTGATTACGAGGAGCCATTCCTTAAGTACGCCACCGATCCACCGGCGTTCCTCTTCGGGCTGGACATGAATAACAACGGCACAATCGATCGGTTTGAGAACGATAATCTCCCCGATTATCCCTATAAGAGAGATCATCGAGGTTACAATCTCTACGGTGGACTCGAGGTGTTGCCGGGGGTTAAGCTAACCCTTGGTTATCTAAATGAATGGCTACTTAGCAGTGATAAGAAGAGCCGTTCTACATACGGGTTGTTTATCCTTAACCAAGATCATCCGAGGATAGGACGGATCCAGGTTATGTACCATCCGAGGAAGGTGAAGGACAATATCCCCGATGACTTCATCCAGTGGGTGCAGCCTCCCGGTTCGAGAGGTACAATGAGGGAAGTCTCTGATCCCCTCATCTGTCAGGACACCTTCATTCACACCGCATATTTCCAGTACGACTACCTCGGGCTTCGGGATCTGAACTTCACCACCAAGCTCAAGTATGAGGTCTATCGGCAAAAGGTTTCGGGCATGCGGAATCAGGAGTTCTTCGGGCTTATCAACAAGGCCGATTATCCCCTCCGGATCACCAAGCGGTTTGTGCTCTGGCCCAAGTGGAAGAGTATGTATCAACGTGTGTTTCCCACTGATCCTGCCCAGCTTGAGACCAAGGAGCTATCAGAAATTGGTTTTCTCGTAGGCAAGTACTCCATTTTAGAGAAGACCTGGTTGGAATTGGGGGTGGAATATACTATCTTTAACAACCTACTAAGAGAACCCACTGTACTTCCGCCCGGTTTTAAGAGGGACTATAAGGGGTTGGTCCTTGCCTTTCAGTTCTCCAACACTTCCGACTATCTGGGGTATCGTTTCACCAGCAACCTTGGATTCCGATGGGAGAGGAAGTCATATGAATACGGCAAGGAGATCGGTTCTACCTTCTTTGTCAGGATGTTTGCCGGGGCTGAGAGGTAGAGCCTGGAGAGCCGCGATAAGCATAGTATTGATCTGGCCTATAACAGTGGTGCTCTCTGGCTGTACCGAGCATGCGACCAGGCTTTATAAAGAGGGACGATTGTACGTGGTCAACAACGCCTGCCCTCACTCCCGTGAAGAACCCAGGTGGGTAACAGTGGAGTGGGAGGGGGAGTCCATCCTGGTTGACCCCAACATGGATGAGGATGGCGAGCCCACCGGTGTGGGGGCGGTTCTGATCACTCCCGCGTCTCTTCCTGGAGGGACAGAGATAGATTTTGTGTTTAACTTCAGATTTGTTGGTGAGATTAGATCCAGACGCCTTTCTGAAGTGCTACCGTCCGGGCAGAAGGCGATAATTGATGGCGATATCACCATCGATATTTATTCGTTAAGGTGGGATCCAAGCAGGGGTCTTATAATTGACTGTACCGCGAGGGTAATCTCCGGGAAGTTCGATGGCATCCATCCCTATCCGGAATTGCAATAGCGTAAAACCATAGAAGGAGGGAAGTTCTATGGGCAGAACTATGAATAGCGTGGTATTACGCATATTTTTCTCAGGGACAATTGCTCTGCTAATGCTGGCCTTTTTTGGCTGTGGTGAAAAGCCGACTCGAAGCTATAGGGATGGCCGGTTGTGGGTGGTGAACAACTTCTCTTCGTGGGACCCTGCTGGCAGATGGCTGACAGTGGAGTGGGAAGGTGAGGTGATTTCGGTTGACAATAACATGGATTATGAGGGCAATCCTACCGGTGTGGGGGCGGTGTTGATCACTCCCGAGCCCCTTCCGGGCGGGACTGTAGTGGATTTTACCTTCAACTTCAAGTTTGGTCATGAGGTCAGAACCCGACGTCTTTCTGAGCTACTGCCTTCCGGACAGAAGGCGATAATCGACGGTGATATCACCATCGAAGTCTATTCGTTAAAATGGGATCCTCTTCTGACTTATAACGACGCCGGAGTCAGGGTGGTCTCTGGGAAATTTGACGGTGTCCATCCCTATCCAGAATTGCAATAGCTATGAAAAAAGATTTATACTCCTGTTAAAAAGGCTCCTGCCTGTTTTGAAGGTGGAGCCTTTCTCTTGTAAGTAACTTTGCTGACGTTTTGGCGTTTTGAGCTGAAAAAACTTTAGGTCCTCCTCATACCGAGTTATCCGGTCAGAATACTTTACGCGGAGCTGAATAACAAATTCTACAAATAGATCTTCTATCTGCCGACGTTTCTTTACCCTGAGTCTCCTTACCACGTCTCTTCGGACCTTTGGGTCGGTTAGGGGTTTCTGCTTAGCTTCCCTCCTCTCCAATACTCGGAAGACACTGTAGCCTGTGTATTGTTTTCCCTCTTTCCTAAATGACACTATGACAGGGCCTTTAAGCTCCCCGATCTTTGCCCTTGTAGCCTCTTGAACAAATGCTCTCCCAAACCTCTTTTCGGTTTTTTCGGTAGCATAGAAGCTGAATGAACCATAGTTTTTGAACTTTTGAGAAAAAAGGGGATAATTCTGGGCCACCTGTTTCATATCGGCACCTTCTTTGACCTGGTTGAAGAGCTCTTGGGCATCTGCCCTGTGGTCCAGCAGGGTTGCCTGTACGGTAAGCCTCTCCGGCTCAATGTAATCATCGAGGTGTTCCTGGTAATATTTCCTGAGCGCCTCCTCGGTAATGAGCTTATCTTCCACCTCCTGACGTCTCAACTCCTCTACCATCAACTCCTCCTTCTTCCTTGCCAGGTAGGAGCGCACCTCCTTTGATCGATCTATCCCTGCCTTGTGCAGGGCCTGAGGCAGCAGCACCGATTCAGTGACAGTTGTCTCGGCGAACCTCACCACCTGGGAACTATCACAGGGGTCTGGGCGCCGTCTTGGCCTGAGGTCTTGCAGCCATCCCAGGTAGTCGCCTAAGGTTACCTCTCCTCCGTCATATCTGAAGAGAACCCTGGTTTCATCTTCGGCAGAGAGCCGGGGCAGATTAAGGGTTGAATCCTTCCCCTTTTCTAAGAGGAGAGATAGGGTCTGCCCATCGATCTTCAGGTTGAACTCCTCCTTAAGTCCCTCCATATATTGGCGCTCTTTTTCCCTGAGTTTTTCGTGTCGCAGCCTCCCTTCAATTATCGGCCTTTGTCTTTTGAATCCAATGGGTCGGCGGTCGAGCACTTTGAAGATATGCCATCCGGCTTTGAGCCGAACTGGTTCTGATATCTGGCCCACCTCCATTGAGAAAATCTTTCTGGCACCGAGACCGGGCATTACTCCTTCTTGCCACCATCCCAGGTCCCCACCCTTCTGGGCACTTGCCTCATCCAGAGATCTTTTACGGGCCAGCTCGGTGAAGTCAGCCCCTGCCTTGAGCAAACCTAAAATCTCCTCCGCCTCTTCACGGCTCCCTACCATAATGTGGCTCGCCCTGGTCTCAGTTCTCGAGTCCAATCCGGTCTTGTGGTAGTATTGTCGCATCTCCTTCTCAGAAACATCTATCCCTTTTGAAAGCCTGGTTCGAAACACCCGGAACACCTCCTTCCTCTTCAGCTCTTCCAGCCTTTGGGTTACCGTGGGGTCTTTGTCCAGGCCCTTACTCTTGGCCTCTAAGACCATGAGTTCTTTGTAGATCAGTGTCCATAGGAGCTCCTTTTTCCCACGCTCCAAGAAGGAAGGCATCTTAACTGAGGCCTTCTCCAGATCGCCGAGAGTTATCTTCTTTTCACCCACCTGAGCTATGATCAGGTCTCTGGTGCTCCCACATCCGATCAATGGAAGAAACCATAAGATTAAGAACGTAAAGGCAATATCTCTCCTCATTGCTCCCCCTAAGTTCATCGGTCATGAATTTCCGCCCTGAGCCCGTACCTAATCACTTAGCTACCCAATTGCCTATTCCCATCATGACCTGAGTCTCCCTTTAAATTCATGGAGGCGCACTGACAGCGTCTCTGGGCCATAGGATGTTTAAATATACCAATTACAAAGCTCGTTGTCAACTCAAATTTGACAAAATATCTGTTGCGATCGGCCGCAGATTTTATTAATATACTTGAATCCCCAAAGACTCAGGTTATTCTTATGAATCGGTCGTTGTTACAGTCGAAGGTGCTGTCTAACATAAATATGATTTGCCGCTGGGTAGCCGGTTGCATTGGTTGCCCTCCATAGTGGTGTTGGGATGAGTTAGTCAGTTCGGTTTGCTCGTTGAAGTCCGATGATGAATTTTAAGATGGGGGATGGCAATGGCTGAACGATCGGAGGGATCTTCGGGTCTCATATTGGGCCTTGACATTGGCGGAACGAAGACCACCGTCCTCATAGGTTCCGATCGGGCTGAGATTTTCTATCGTCGCCGTTTCAAGACTCACCCCGAGAGGGGATTTGAGATAACCTTTCGCAACATCTGCCGGAGTGTTGAGGAAGTTCTCCGGGAAGCCCGTAGGTTGGGGAAGATGCCGGAAAGCATCAGCGTCTCCATCGGTGGCCCATTGGATGTAAAAGAGGGCATCATCTTCTCGCCTCCCAACCTGCCCGGTTGGGATAAGATCCCTCTAAAGGGTCTGTTACAACAGCGCTTCGGTTTGCCCGTGTACTTGGAGCACGACGGTAATGCCGGCGCATTGGCAGAGTACTTTTTTGGCGCGGGTCAGGGCTTTCGGAACATCATTTTTAT
>DTYK01000092.1 GCA_012961925.1 Candidatus Latescibacterota bacterium | reverse complement strand
CATCCCTCGCAGAGTTTGGGAGGGTGGGGGAGTATTTCTTTGCCCGGGCTTTCTTGTAAAGAAAGCCCGGGCAAAGAAAAGGAAGGAATAACAAGTGAAGACCTCTTGTCGGTTTGAGGCCAAAGACTTCGCTAGTCATTTAAGGCCTTCATCTCCAGTCCATCCGTGCTACATATTCCTCTGAGACCTCCAGGAACCTGCGGTAGATCTCTGGTCCGTCCTCATCCGGCATGATTTGTAGCCAGGGAATGGCGATTACATCAGGCGTTAACGTCTCCATGATGTGGCGCCAGTCTGCCAGTTTCTGTTCCGTCGTCCCATATTCCAAATAGAAGTAGACGATCCCCTGGTGATCGAAGGCCTGTTTAATCCGCTCCAAATCGCCCTTGGAATACTGATAAGCCAGATCCACGGCATAGATACGCGGTTTATGCCGGAGATACTTATCAATGGAGGGATTAGGCCCGCAGTTGTGGAGCATCCCGCCGCCGTACTTAAACCGTATAACCCCAGGGGTTGGAAAGCACGGTCATGTGGATGGGGATGTGATCCACCCGTCGGTAATCCCAGACATCCCGGATGCGCTGGCAGCGCTCTTCGATCTCATCCTCTGACGGAAGTTCGAAATTTAGCTTCATGATTTATCCCCTACAAACTTGAGTTCCCATTGGAGTATGGGGTCGGAAAATACGAGCTTTATGCGAGCCACCTTCGGATCAATCATCTCTCCCCCGCTCTTTCCAAAATCGTCTACCCTATAACCGTCAGGGACATACACGAAGATTGCCCCCTCGGTCCCTTTGGCCCGGCGGCAGAGCCCCCTCAGGGTCGCAGATCTCGCATCCCACTCCACCTGCTGGAGTTCCACCCCGCCCTGGGTGAGGTGAAGACTGGTCGAAAGCACGGTGGGGTGATCAATAGCTTCTTTTATTGCCAGAACCCTGGCGCTCTGCTTTGGCACCCCTACTTTTACTTTCTCTCTGTGTCTTCCCAAAAATTCCTGTTGCCAGAATTCCCACACCAGATACTCCCGACCTGGATCCAACTTCAAATCGTTAAAATCGACCCACATGGTTTGGTCTTGGCCATCGTAGTTGAACAAGCCCACCACGTGCCACCTGTCCCAATCGGCGGCCACCTCCAGATCCCAGATATGTGGGTAATCGTTTTTGAACAGGTCGACCGGACGGGCGTTGATCCCATAGGATGGTAAGCAAAGGGAATACATCGCCAGTCGTTCTTCAGCCAAGGTAGTAAGATCATCGCCCAGGAGCACCGGACCACCGCTCAGGGCCACAGCAGTGGCTCGTAGCTGCGCCTCGCCCAGAGAGCACAGGTCTGAAGGGTCAAGAAATTCGCCGCCAAGGTAGAGGACGTCGGGGTCCACGTGCCAGAGCCGCTTCTGCTGCCAATAGCGAGAGATGATCGTGGTCATGCGGCTTTTCAGGTGGTCGAAGTTGCCCGTGGCGTTGCCCACATCCATGGCAGCGAAGATGGCCGAAAGCAACCCCAACCCATGGCTGATGGGGAGATTACATCCCAAAAGGTAGACATCCTGGCCCACGGCCTCCCGAATGGCGGAGAGTCCGATCCGCACCTGCTCTCCGTCACGGACGCGGTAGGCGTTCTCTGCGCCCGGGGGGGCGAAGGCCAGAGGCCCTACTGAACCACCGGTCAGGAAGTCCAGCTTGTAATACTTCACACCCCAGGAGCACATCTCTTTGAAGATATCTTTGAGCCATCTTTGTGAGACCGGGTTGGTGGAATCCAGAAGTACTACCTTCTGCCAGGTATCCTTTGGCTGACTGTTCCACTTCCAATCGCACTGCAGAAAGGTCCCTGTCAGGGGGTTCCACTGCAGGCACTCAGGATGTTCACGATAAAATGAGGATTGTGATCCGATGTAGGTCGGGGCAACCCAGAGCCCGAGCTTCAGGCCCATCTCGTCGAGCCTGTCGGCCAGCCACTTCATGCCATGAGGGAACCGCTGGGCATGGGCACGGGTCCATTCCCCCGGCGTTTCCCGCCAGTTCCAACCGTAATCTATCTGAAGTAAATCCACCCCGTACTCTTTGAACCTATCGGCGATGACTCGGGCATGTTCCAGCACTGATTGCTCGGTTATAGTGAGGCGATGGCTGTACCAGGAGCACCACAAAACCGGCGTCTCCGAGGGAGGTATAGGGGGAACATGGTTGACCTTCGCCACCGCATCGCCGAAGGCTTCCAGGGCCTCCAGGGGATCGGCACGAAAGTCGAGATAGAGCCGTTCTGCCTTAAGCTCTTCTCCAGGAGACAATTCAAGGCCGTCATATGCACAGACACAGTACCAGTCGGTGATCCCCATACCCGGCTCGTAAGCCGTGCCTACCTCAGAGAGGGCCCTATCCACCGTCAAGAAACCCGCCAGCAGCGACACCTCGGAAACGGAATTGAAGAGAACGTTGAGCCAACCGCTTCGGTGAAGGTTGGTCGGACCCTCGGACGTCACCTCTCCCCCAAGGACGGGATTGGCCTCGGCCACATCGCGGCTCCCCCCGCCGACATCCTTCAGGTCCTTCACTCCTGTCCAACAGAGGTTGTTGCTCTCTAAATATATCTTCGCCGAATCCAATCCTTCACCCAAGCTCAGGACCCCGCCACCAACCGAAGTGACGTCCAGCACATGCACCCGACCAATGCGCAGGGGCGCGTCCCCTGTGTTCTTCAGAATTATCTCGATCGTGACGTTAGGGTGTTGATTATATAGTCTGATCTTTAACACGATGCCCATTGAGCCCAAGGTATAGAGCAGCGTAGTCTCTTTCCCCTCACCGAGCTCGTCCTCAAAAGTCGTGTCATGATGGCCCTTCACAGGCCGGCCGCAAGTCCGCAGGTACACACCGTCCACCTCAACCGCGACATGCGCGCCCTCGATACCGACCCCAGCTCTATCCTTGTGCACAAGACTTAGTCCCTCACCCGCCAGGCTGTAAGTCAGGCGTAGATAGAGATTCT
>DTYK01000091.1 GCA_012961925.1 Candidatus Latescibacterota bacterium | reverse complement strand
TCATCTGATCCCCCCTTATCTCTTGAAGCCCCGATGTCGATCATCTTCTTGCCTTCGAGGTAGTCAATGGTAACCGGCTCGATCAGCTTTGATAGTTTATAGGTGGCCTGGCTGATCCTCAGGCAGTTCTCCTTGATCTTCTGCAACTTCTCGACGGCCCTTTCATCTTTGCCCTTAAGTCTGCCGAGCAGCAGTTCTGCATTCCCGAGGATCACAAACAGGGGATTATTTATCTCATGATTGATGGCAACCGCTGTCTCAGTGATAGCAGCCAACCTCTCCGCCTTGACCAGTCTGTCCCTTGTCTCCACAAGCATCCGATTTGTCTGGCGCAGTTTCTCAACCCCTTTGATAAGCTCCAGGCTCACCTGTTTTAACTGACGGGTCAGGCGGTCCTTTGCCAGCTTCAGGCGGTGGTTCTGTACCAGGTTTGTTATCATAGGGATAAGCCTTTTGCAGTCTATCGGTTTGCAGATATAGTCGTTGGCCCCCATTTTCATTGCTTCAACAGCGATCTCCTGGGAACCATAGGCGGTTATCATGATCACGGCCACCTCCGGATGGGAACGTCTGATCTGTTCGAGCACTTGGATACCGTCCATTCCGGGCATTTGGATGTCAAGCATGACAAGTGAGGGAGGATCGCCCTCTAATTTGGCCAGTCCTTCCAAACCGTCAGAGGCCTCTACCACCTCAAACCCCTCCGCCTTAAGCCTGGTCTTGAGTATGAGTCTGTTCTGCGGATCGTCATCTATGATAAGGATACTTTCCTTCTCTTCGACTGTGAGCTCCCCTTTTTCCGGTCTGCCTCCGAGGAGAACTCTCACATGCTCGAGTAGACTCTCGTCCTTTGGTGGCTTGGGAAGAAGCACGTCGGCCTTCGTGAGGTGATCGGGAAGGTCGATCTGGAAATCATCATCCGTGTCGGTGCACATAGGCGTCAGCATTATGACCGGTATGTCTTTCAGTGTCGGGTCTGCCTTCATTATCTCACAGAGTTCAAATCCGTCAATTCCTGGAAGTAGCATGTTCATTATGACAAGATCTGGCCTCTTCTCCCTTAATATTTTTAAGGCAATGTCCCCATCCCTGGCGGTAAGCACTGTGTAATTGTTTATTTCGAGCAGCGCCGTTAACGAGCTCAAGTTTTCGCCGTCGTCGTCAATCACAAGTATCTTCCCAGACATTCTTCCCCCTTGATAAATTTGGACCTCCGGTGTCCGGTCTATGTTCCCATGTTTTGTCATCTTATAAGAGAATCAATTATTTTGGGTAGCTCCCGCGTATCAATCGGTTTGGAGATATATGTACAGCAACCTGCTTCTATCGCCTTTTCCGGATCTCCAACCATCGCCTTGGCGGTCAGCGCCACTATCGGGATATCCCTGGTTTTCGCCTCCTGTTTCAGCATCTTCACGACTTCATAACCGCTGATAGAGGGCAATTGAATATCCATCAGTATCAGGTCCGGACGCATCTCGCGGGCGGCTTCTATCGCCTCCTCACCATCGGTGGCCTCGATGACATGGTAGCCACATTTCTGGAGGACCACTTTTACAAGCTGCCGGTTCATGTCATTGTCCTCAACCACGAGTATTTGTTTCTTCTCCATTCTCTGCTCCTCTCTGATCCTCGATACCCAGGGCCCGACGAACATGGCTCAGGAACTGTTCCCGGTTGAAGCCCCCTTTCGTCATCAGCGATTGAATCCGGCCGTTAAGCACCTCCTTATCCTCTTCTGTGAGCTCCTTGGCAGTGAACACGATGACCGGAATCCCCTTCAGGGCCTCATCGGCATGAAGCGCATATATCACCTCGATGCCGTCCATGCCAGGCATTAGCAGATCAAGCACCATCAGATCAGGTCTCTCCTGTCTTACAATCTCCACGGCCTCTCTTCCGCCATACGCCTTGAGTACTGTAAACCCCTCGGATTCAAGGATAGTCGATACAAGGTCTACCAACTGGGGTTCGTCATCAACCACCAGAATCTTTGCGCCTCCGGCCCTGACTTTTGTCGTGAGACTTGTCCTCTGTAGTATAGCCAGCAGTCGCTCCTTCTTAATCGGTTTCACCAGATAGTCCACTGCTCCAAGGCTCAGTCCAAGCTCTACATTGTCGAGCACAGAGACGATCACCACTGGTATATCCCTGGTCCGAGGATCCGCTTTAAGTTCTTGCAATACTGTCCAACCGTCCTTGCCCGGCAGCATAATGTCCAGTACAAGGAGGAGCGGTTTCAACCTCGCCGCTTCCTCAACAACATTTGTCCCTTCGTAGATCTGCGTGGTCTCATATCCCTCCTGCCGGATGTAGAATGAGAGTAGATCGTTGGATGCTGGATCGTCCTCCACAATCATAACCGGTCCTTTGTCAAGTCTGCCCTTCACCCGTGGTGGCCCGGGCATCCTCTTTGGTTTCTCCTCGTAGTCCGACCTTATGGGTAAGGTAAAACTGAACGTGCTACCCTTCCCATACTCGCTCTGGACCCAGATCTCTCCTCCATGCATCTCCACCAGCTTCTTCGTTATGGTGAGGCCGAGTCCAGTCCCTCCATATTGGCGACTTGATGAACCATCAGCCTGTCTGAAGGCCTCGAAGATCGCATCCTGATCCTCCGGTTTGATACCGACGCCGGTGTCGGTGACCGAGATGAGCAGCGTATCAGGATTCCCTTCATCCTTCAGCCTGCAATTGACGCTTATTCTACCCTGTTCAGGCGTGAATTTAGAGGCATTGCTTAGCAGGTTGAGAAGGATCTGCTTCACTTTGAACCGGTCAGCGACGACCGAACCTATCCGGTCGTCCACTTCGATTGCCAGCACCTGATCTTTCTTATCCATTAATGACGAGACTGTAGTTCGCACCTCCTCTAACAGATCCTTGAGGTCAAACTTGCTACGTTCAAGCACCATCTTACCCGATTCTATTTTTGAAAGGTCAAGGATGTCGTTGATCAATCCTAACAGATGTTTGCCACTGATGTAAATGTTATTTATGAACTCGGCCTGTTCAGGGTTAAGTTCACCGGCCAGCCCATCTGTAAGTATCTCCGAAAATCCTATGATTGAGTTGAGCGGGGTACGCAGCTCATGGCTCATGTTGGCCAGAAACTCCGACTTAAGTCTGTCTACCTCCTTCAATCTGACATTGGCCTTTGCCAGTTGTTCATTCTGTTCGAGGATTTTGGCCTCCAGCCTGGCATCTTCGATGGCCTGAGCCGCCTGGCTTGCAAACAGCTCAAGGGGCCTTAAGGAATCCTCAGTGGGGGCCCTTCCGTCCTTTGGATCATCTACGGATATGAGTCCGATCACCTTTCCACCTTTGCCATATAGAGGGATGAACAGATAATCATGTGGATTCCAGCCCACCGTCTTCTCGACAGGCAATCTACTCTTTATCCCCTCCGTATGAAAACCTTCAGTGCCATAAGGGATGTAATAGGAGTTACCTATCCTGAACCGCTCCTGCATTATCGTCTCGATCTGGGCTTTACCGTAGTCCCCTTGGGCAAGCTCGTTGGCCTCCTCCTCGGTGACCCCCGCATGGGCCACTCTTCTCCTCATGCCGGAGTCATCGATCAGAGAGATAACTGCCCGGCTAAAGTTCGAATACTTTGTTATTGCAGTTGCAATCTGGGTACAGATCTTCTTCAGGTCCTTCTCCTGTATTATGGCGGTGCTGATTTTGCTAAACTCGGTCAGTTGTTGATAAGACTCCTCCAGTCTTCTATGAGCCTGTTGTAACTGGAGCGTCCTCTCCTCCACCTTCTTCTCAAGGGTCCTGCTATACTCCTCAATTTCGGCCCTCGATCTTCGTAGATCCTCGATCATCTGGTTAAAGGCATCACATAATTGGCTAAGTTCATCCCTGCTCTTGACGTTCACTCTCTGAGAAAGATCTCCCTCTGCCACTCTTCTTGCAGCCTCTGACAATTTCAGGACAGGTCCGGAGATTCCTCGTGAGATCAACACTGCAAGGCCGAGCCCGAGGCCTAATGAGAAGAGCAGGGTGGCGATCGCTGCATTGCGTGACCGGGTGAACGTACGCTCCGTCTCAACAACCGCCTCTTTTGCCCATTTGGAGCTCTGTTCGCTGATCTCTTCGACCATCGCACCTATACTTACAGCCGTGCTGCTGTAGACCCCTCTGAGCCGCTCAATCCCGGCGTCGAGCACAATGATTCTCGTAAAAAGTCGCCAGTATTCGTCTATCTGTTGCTCCAGTTTACGTCTTGCCCCGTGGCCGATCGGCACCCCTTTGACATGGGCCCTGAAGGCCTGGATCCGTTCCCGGAGCTCGCCGACAGACCCCACAGATCCATACAACTGGTAGTCTCTCTCATGGCGCCTGATGTTTACCAGGTCGAGGATAAGCTGTTTCTGACCGGTTTCCTTTACCGTCCCTTCAAGCTGTAAAGCTTTCTCCCTGAAAAGTGCTGTCAACCCCTGGCTGGCGGTTCCTTTCTCGTTCATCTTTTCAACAACTGCAAGGAAGCCTCTGTGGTACTCATCGGCAAAGGACGCTACCTCAAGGACCTTCTCTCTATCCTCCGGTTCGTTCACCAGGGCGTATAACCTCTCACATCCCCTCTTTATCTGATCGATCTCCTCGCTCACCTGGTCGACGTATTTCTGGTCACCTGAAAGGAGAAAATCCTTCTCGCTTGCCCTTGCCCGGAGCAGACTATCCTTGATCTCCTTAACAAGTCGCTGCAGCTCTGCATTGGTGTTAATAACGTTGTTCATCCTTTCTCGGACGTCGGAAAGCCCATAATATCCGACTGCGCCCACTATGCACGTAAGGAGCAGGATCACCCCAAAACCGATCAGAAGTTTCCTGAAAAACGTGAGCCTCATCCTTCCTTCCCCTTCCTGTGCTGGAACCCATGGTTGATTACTACGGCCCTATGTACTTATCTATCCAAGGGCTTCCATTTATTCGGTTCGATCAATCAGTAACTGGCCGAAGTATCTCGTGGTTTGCCAGCTCTCATCGCCTAAGTCGGCTGTCCACGATATCTTGCTATCTCTGGCCCCCCCATCGTCATCGTCGTTTATCATCACATTGAGTCCGACCTTCACGCCGACCTTGAGGGGTACGGAGACGAACACACCCTTTGGAACCTTCAGCTCGGCGGTGTACCCCCGAGGATTCTCCTTAATAGCTGCAACGATGCCCAGAGACTCCCAGAGCCCTGGGAACATGAAGAGGCTCCCTCCGAACAGGCCCATACCCTCAAGGACAACCGTCCCATCCTTCTTCTTTGAGAAGCGTATCTCCGCATCATTTGCGTCATAGTCGATGACACCCTTCTGGTAAGGATGGGGAATCAGATCTCCGTCAAAATAGACCTCTATTGAGTCATCCTCATGAGCGACCCCGAAGGGCTCCTCCCCGAAGATGATCTTATCATCATTAACTGAGACCGCCACGTAAAAATTGTGGAGGTCTGCAAGGCACATAAAATTGGCCGAAAGATCAGCGTCTCCGGTTGGCCGGGCAAATTTCGTAGTTCCACCCCCTGAACTGGTACAGACATTCTCTATCGGATGAACTTCCACATCAAGACCCTCCCAGTCTGAGAGATCTCCGTCGATTGTTATCGGAGCAGGTTTTTGAAGAAGGATCGCTCTGCACAGATAGAGGTCCTTCTTCTCCTGGCCACTTAGGGCCGAAACCATGGCCAGAAGCATGATAAGGCCGAAGACGGCTTTTAAAGCGAATCCATCTTTCATCTTCTCCTACCTCCTGAAAACAGTCTCAATGTATCCCGGTGGCCATCTTGAAGATCGGCAGGTATATGGCCAGCACAACGACGAGAATAACCGCACCCAGTCCAACTATGAGGACAGGCTCGATAACGGAGGTGAGCCCACTGACGGCACTATCCACCTCCTCAGCGTAGGTATCGGCCACCTTCTCTAACATCTGAGCCAATGCCCCTGACTCTTCCCCGGCTGCTACCATTCCAACCATCAGCTTTGGGAAGATCGGCCTCTTCCGGAAGCCTTCCGCTATACTTGAACCTCCGACGACACCTGCTCTGACACCCTCCACCATCTCCTCGATCACGAGGTTGCCTGATGTCCTTCCGGCAATTTCAAGGGCCTCTGCTACAGGGACACCGCTTCCCATCAGGGTACTTAGTGTCTGGCTGAAACGGGCCAGGCTCACCTTTTTGATCAGTTCACCAACGATCGGCATCCCTATCTTCTTTCGATCAAGCAGATACCGCCCGTTAATCGTACGGGACCATCTGGTCCACAGGATGGCCAAAAAGGCAAGTCCGCCGATCCCATAAGGTGCATTCGAGGTGGCGAAATTGCTTACGGCTATCAGGGCACGCGTCAGAAACGGCAGTTCCAGGTCGAAATCGGAAAAGATCTCCTTAAATTTGGGGATCAGGAAGAATACGATCCCGGCAAGGGATGTGAGGAAAAAACCGGTAATAAAGAGCGGATAGGTGGTGGCAGATTTAATCTGTTTCCTCAGTCTATACTGCTTCTCGAGGTGAGAGGCCATCCGGCTAAGGATGGTGGATAGCTCACCGGTCTCCTCTCCCACTCTTGTCATCGATGTGAACAGGGCCGGGAATATCTTGGAATGCCTGGCCAGCGCAGCAGATAAAGCGTCCCCCGCTTTCACACTCTCCTTTAGGTCAGCCACGATCTCTCTCAGGTTCTTATTAGGCACCTGTTCTGTCAGGATCTCCAGTGACCCTACGATGGGGACCCCGGCTTCGACAAGCGTTGCCAGTTGCCGACAGAAGCCAGCCAGATCGCCAAGATCTATGGCCTTTTTCTTCATCTTTGAGCCTGACCCTTTGCTTCTCGGCGCCTTTGCCACCCTCTGGCGGCCTATCGAGATCACGGTCAACCCCCGTTCCCGCAGCGAAGAGACAAGCATATATGGAGATTGGGCCTCGGCCGATGACTCCACCCTTTGGCCATAACGATCCCTTGCTATGTATGTGAACCTCGGCATCAACAACTCCCCCATTACATTGAATTACACATCCGGATCTGCCCCTTCGTCAATGGCAGCCGATAGGACTTCCTCGACTGTGGTGAGCCCTTCCTCCACCTTTCTTAGCCCGTTCTCCAGCAGTGGTACCATCCCGGATCTGGTGGCCTCGTCCCTCAGCTCTCCCTCGCTCGCCCGGGAGAGGATCAGTTCGCTGATCCTTCGATCCACTTCAAAGATCTCATAGATAGCGAGACGGCCACGGTATCCGGTGCCGGCACAGTATTCACAGCCAACACCCTTATAATATTTGAATTTGTCACAACTTACCACTTTCTCTCCTAAATGGTAAAGAAGTTCCTCAGGCAGGCTACATAGACGTTTACATCTCTCGCATACCCTTCGCACAAGTCTTTGGGCGATCACCATGTTCAGGCTTGAAGCAATCAGATAGGGTTCGACACCGATATTGATAAGGCGGTCGATCGAGGATACAGCGTCATTTGTATGGAGCGTGCTGAAGACCAGGTGGCCTGTCTGTGCGGCCTGTACAGCTATCTTTGCGGTCTCAGGGTCTCGTATCTCCCCTATCATTACCACATCAGGATCCTGGCGCAGGATGGAACGGAGGGCGGCAGCGAAGGTAAGCCCGATCTCGGGTCTCGCCTGGACCTGGTTTATCCCTTCAAGTTCATATTCCACCGGATTTTCAACGGTTACTATATTCTTCTCCGGAGAGTTGATGTGGTTCAAAGCTGAATAAAGGGTTGTGGTTTTGCCGCTTCCCGTTGGACCTGTGACCAGTAGCATCCCGTGTGGTCGCTCGATCGCACGGATAAACCTCCTCAACGCTCTGGGGTCAAATCCAAGATCCTCGATGTTGAGGAATAGGTTGCTCTTGTCGAGCAGACGCATAACCACCTTCTCCCCGTGAATTGTCGGTAAGGTACTTATGCGGATGTCCACATCTTTGTGCTTCACCTTTATCCTGCACCGGCCGTCTTGAGGTATCCGTCTCTCGGCTATGTCAAGGTTTCCAAGGATCTTCACCCTCGAGATAATAGCGGATTGCATACTCTTTGGGGGTGGAGTGATGGGGCGCAGATGACCGTCTACGCGTATACGAACGGATATCTCCTTCTCCCTGGGTTCGATGTGTATGTCACTGGCCCTTTCTTCAAGGGCACGTAGAAGGATCAGGTTGACGAGCCTCACAACAGGTGCATCGTCAGCCTCCACCAGTAACTGTTCTACATCCGGCTCTGGTTCCTTCTGCTCCCGGTCCTCGATCTTCACAAGGTCTTGTATACTCTTCTCTAAGTCGATGTCCTCACCGTAATATTTATCAATAGCCTTTAATATCTCTTCCCTATCAGCTATCACTGGCTCGATATCAAATCCGGTTCCGGCCCTCAAGGTGTCAATGGCTACCACATCCCATGGGTCTGCCATTGCAACGGTCAGTTTATGATCTTGCCGAGCCACCGCAATTAGATTGAAGGTCTTAGCCATATTTTCAGGTATGATCGGGATTACGGCCGGATCGATGGTCTCTACGAGCCTATCACACCTCTGGTAGGCTATGCTGTCACAACGTCTGGCTCCGCAGGCCCTTTTTACCCTTCTTTTCAGGTCCTCAACGT
>DTYK01000090.1 GCA_012961925.1 Candidatus Latescibacterota bacterium | reverse complement strand
CCCTGAGGTCACCCCCTGGGTCTTTACCCAGACGCCAAGGTAATAGGTGGTGTTGGGTTGAACGGCGATGTACCTCTGGTTGAAGCCAAAGTAACCACTTCCGCTACTGCTGGAAAGATATGCCGATCTGCTGCCATCCCTCGATACAGTGCTCGAACCAAAGGTGCCTGAGCCGTAAGGGTACCAGTAATCGATGTTCTCCCCTGAGATCTGCTCAAAACTGAGGTTTTGGGCGGGGTGTCGACCTTCAGGAATGGCATTTACCTGATTGGAGTAACCACTGGAACCAGAGGCGTTAATACCCCGCACAGCTATGTAATACCGTAAGCCGTTAGACAAATTGCGTAAATCATGCGTGCTGCCAGTGAAGTAATCACTATGTTCATAAGGCTCTGCCCCATCTGGATCGTAGCCGATCTGATAGGATGAGGCATAGTCGCTACCGCCGAGTAAGTGAATGCTTATAGTTTCGAAGCCTGTATCGGCCATGTATATTGTGGGAGGTGGAGAAGGTGCAGGTGGGGTGCTCACACCACCGGTCGGACTGGCCGAGACAGGCCCCCACCAACCAGGCCCCTCTGTGTCCTCTATCATATAACGGTATTCATAGTCATACTCAACTGTATTGTCCACAAAGGAATAACTCCCATCGCCTCTATATTGAACCGATCCCATGGAATCAGGATAGCTGACACCTCCGTCAATGCTCCGGTAGATGTTGAACCATATGTTGGGATCGAAATCATATGCATCCCAGTTCAGGGTCACCTGCTGGTAACCCCCGGTGGCAGTGAAATTGACTATCTCCCGATTGACACCGGTCTCCCATATCACCCTCTCATGGCGACCGCCCAGATCATAAGCCGTGGCAATCAGACTGTTTGACGAGGAGGGAACATTGGGCCAGGCATCCGCTATGTTAAACAGGAAGTTTATGGTCTGATCCCCGGTCTGGGAATCTGAAAACTCATCGGGGTCGATCAGCACTCGCATCTGGAGACCGTTGTCGGTGGTTGCATAAAACTCTCCATCACCCGCTCCCCAGGTGTCATAGACATTGCTTCTCTGGCTTATGTCTATGACCACATTGTCATAGAAGGGGTGTAGCACCTCAACCTCTACCCTGTCCAAATCCAGCTCCGCCCCGCCGGTCTGCACAGTGAATGAACAGGCTGTTATGTAGTCACCCGAGAGATAGAGCGTACCCCCATAAGTCCACGGACCGCTGTCATTATCATACGACAGGATCTGCATCGGATTGCGGGCGTTGTCCAGCACATCCTGACCAGGGTTATCAGGGGGATTAGAAACACTGCCCAGAAGGTAGTTGAAGTGGAGGTGAGGAATCACGCCGCCGGACTCGCCGGAATTGACAAAGGCAGTGCCCTGGGAGACAGGATCCCACTTTTTCAAATTCCTATATAACTCGTCGTACGTCAGGTGGTAATATCCCGTCCGGAATCCATTCTCAGGATGGGTGACTTTGACCCACCAACCCCCAGTACCATTCTCAGAGCCCCCTAAATACTCAATCGTTCCCGATTTCCAAGGATAAACTGGCAGAGGTGTTTGGGCCCTGATATCAACTCCTTCGTGGACATCATAAGGTCTGGTAGGGCTCACATATCTCGGGCCATAGGCCGAGGTTAGAACATCTGCGGTATTAGCAGACGAATTAGAAATCGGCCATCGTCCAATCTCTGCAAAGGCTGCTGTACTTAAACCAAGAGCAAGCAAGACCAGCACAGCAATCATCAATGAGCTCCTCCTCATTCTATCTGCCCTCCCTTCTAAAGGTCACGTATGAAAATCCAACGGTATTCTTTGAAAACTGCACCAAGATAGCAGCAAACTTAATGTTGAGATTCTTCATTGGGACAGGAATCACCATTTCATTAAACTGGGATATCCTTTTGACCGAGCCCGTTTCACTAAGTTCGAATACGGTTCCTCCAAACCTGTCAGAAAAGAGAATTATCTCATCCTTAACATGGAGGTTGAGTAAAGTGCCTGGAAGCCTGATCTGTTTAATCCACAGATCAGTCCCATCTTTATTATCGATGAGTCTGCAAGACCTATTCCCATCCACGAATACCGTATTGCCCGATTCCGATACATTGGCCGAGCAAATTCCCAGATCAGCACGACTCCACAGGATATTCCCCTGGCTATCCAAGGAGATAACGGCACTTTTCCCCAAAGCATAGTCACCAAATAGAACAATCCGGTTCCCGTCCTTAGAGGCTGTTATCTGGGGATAGGCAATGCTCTCGAAACCAGACCCTTTGAAATAAGGACGCATATCGAGCTCCCAGATAGCATTGCCACTAGAAGAGTCAAACAGGTACAGGGTGGGGTGTTTGTAATAAGCTATTCTTTCATCGGTCACAAACTCAGCACCCCAGATGCCAATCTCCCCTTCCCTTCTCCACAGGATGCTTCCATCCTTTCCACTTACGACTACGAGCTCTTGCCTCTCTGACATTGCGTCAAACTCGGTCATCAAATACTTCCCTTGAGGAGAAATCTTACTCAAAAGAGGAGGCTCCTCCCTTTCCCATAACCTGTTTCCGTCAGCATCCAAATACTCCCCATAGGGCCTGCTCAGCCCCAGAAGCTGCTCGTGCGTGTATTCTTTCCATGGCTTTGTGGCCTGACCGGCATCCCGTAAGACATAGACAAACCGACCGTCCTGGGAGACCCTGGCGCCTCTTATCCCCCCATACCAACACCCTCCGCCAGAGGGGAAACGCTTGATGTCCCTAAGCTCCCAGAGCTTCCTACCCTCCGCGCTGAAGCGATAGAGGTGCATGCGGTCGTCCGAGACGAACACAAACCCATCATCACACCCTACGATCCGTCCTTTCGGATGGGGCAGTTCCAGCTTCCAATCCACCTTCGCATTGGGAAAGACTTCCTGGAAAGGACGACCTTTCTGAGCTAAAAGCGATCCTGCCCACAGCAGCAGAATGCCACAGGAAGCTATAGCCAGCAATCCATACTTTTTCCTCTGCATTTGCTCTCTCCTTTCTAAGTTAACCCCAGCTCGATGTGGATGTTATCATCCACATCGACTATAGATATTTGTCTGAGACTCCTTGAAGGTTTCTCAGCGTATCTCTGGATATGAAAGGTGTAGGTTCAATTCAAGACCGTGTTGGGGATATACAGTAGTCCTGAGTCATGAATGTGACTACCAGAATAGCTCTGACTTGAGCGGAATACCTCCAAAAACTGGTTAAACGTCATATCCTCTGGGACCACTTGGGTCTTTCTAATATATGGTAGGAGGTCCTTGACCTTGATTGCTGAGAGCACATCCACAAAGAAATCTCCCCTGT
>DTYK01000089.1 GCA_012961925.1 Candidatus Latescibacterota bacterium | reverse complement strand
TTGGGCTCATGCTTGCAGCCGCCAGAAGGATCCCCTGTGCCGACAGTGAGACAAAAGCCGGAAGATGGCCGAAGATATTAGGAAGGGCAGTCTACGGCAAAACTTTAGGCATCGTCGGGCTTGGCCGGATAGGCAGGGGGGTTGCGAGAAGGGCCAGGGGATTCGATATGGAGGTCCTGGCCTTCGACATAGCCCACGACACGCAGTTCGCCGATGAGTATGGGGTGAAATACGTTACGTTGGACGAGCTCCTCGAGGAGTCCGACTTTATCACCCTCCACCTCCCCCTCAGCCAAGCAACCAGGGGCATAATCGGCCGGCGTGAACTGGAGATGATGAAGCAAACAGCCTTTCTGATCAACACAGCCAGGGGAGCACTTGTGGATGAGGGCGCCTTGTACGACACCCTGAAGAGTGGCAAGATAGCCGGGGCGGCGATCGACGTATACGGGGAGGAGCCTCCGGTCAACAGCCTTCTGCTCAATCTTGACAACATCGTCACCACCCCCCATATCGGCTCTTACACCCATGAGTCTCTGCTGGAGATGGGAATGATAGCGGCACAGAACCTTGTGGATGTACTGGAGGGCAAACGCCCCCTCAACACGGTTAACCCTGAAGTGTACGATGGATTGCGTCATCGGGCTTGACATAGGCACAACGGGGGCAAGGGCAATATCATTCGGGCCAGAAGGACGGATATTGGCCGAGTATTACCAGGAGTACCCCATATATACAGCGGGCCCATCACACGCGGAACAGGATCCGGAGGAGATCATTCGCATCGTCCTCAATGTGGTGTCCAATGTGACTTCGGCAACCAGAGGCGATATACAGGGGGTGGGCATCAGCTCTGTCCTCCACAGCCTGATGGCGGTGGATAAGAAGGATAAACCTCTCACTCCGCTCCTCATCTGGGCTGACACCCGTGCAGCAGACCAGTCAAAAAGGCTCAGGAAGGAGAAAGGGTACAAAAGGATCTATTCTCGGACAGGCTGCCCGTCTCATCCGATGTATCCGCTGTCGAAGCTTCTCTGGATAAAGGAGCAGATGTCCGAGGTCTTCAAGAAAGCCCATAAATTTATCTCAATCAAGGAATATCTGGTGCGGAAGCTCTTCGGCGTCTACAAGGTAGATACCTGCGTTGCCTCTGGGACCGGACTTTTCAACATCCATAACCTGAGCTGGGATCAGAAGATCCTGGAGATGCTCGGACTGGAAACAGGACGTCTCTCCGAAGCGGTTGACGGACGCACCATCCTCAGAGGTCTTCGTCCTGAATATGCTGAGAACATGGGGCTATCCGTAGATACCCCCTTTGTCATCGGTGCGGGCGACGGGATGTTGACCAACCTGGCAGCCGGCGCTCTGAAGCCGGGAACGATGGTGTCAACAATAGGCACGAGCGGTGCCTTGAGAATCACCGTGAAGAGGCCGTCAGTGGACCCCGAGGGAAGGATATGGTGTTACCATCTGATGGACGGTTACTGGATCCTCGGCGGGGCGATAAACAACGGGGGGATCGTCCTCAGGTGGCTCCGTGACCAGCTCGGCGAATCGGACAAGCAGGAGGCCAAAAGGTCTGGATTAGGTGCCTATGAACTCTTCGACCGATATGCCTCCAAAGTCCCCCCTGGCAGCGGTGGACTCATCTTCCTGCCCTTTCTTACAGGTGAGAGGAGTCCCAACTGGAATCCCAATGCCAGAGGAACCCTGTTCGGACTCTGTCTCAAACATACCAAGGGACACGTCATAAGGGCAATGATGGAGGGGGTCATCTATCGGCTATATGCCATCTACCGGGTGTTTAAACAGCTTACAGATGAAAATACCCCGATAACAGCTACAGGGGGATATGTTAAGAGTCTCTTATGGCTTGGGATCCAGGCGGATGTCTTTGATAGAGAGATCATTGTCCCTAAGATACATGAAGCCTCTGCCCTCGGAGCTGCCCTTTTGGCGATGAATGCCCTGGGAATGTTGGATAACATCGAAGATTTTCAGCCCGCAATTGATAGGAAAATAGGGCCTAATGCAACGAACCATGAGATTTATCACCGGGTATATGAGCTCTCTGAAAGACTTTACCAGAGGTTAACCGGCGAATTTGACGAGATCGTTAGGATACAAAACCTGGCATGAATTGGGGGCGGTCGTTAATATACACGAAGGTGGGGGAGATTCGAACAACAACAAAGGCGGAGCAGAAGATGAAGGCGGTGGTTAAGTATAAGAGAGGTAGGGGGTTTGTAGAGCTCAGGGATGTGCCTGAGCCAAAAATTAAGGATGACCAGGCTTTGATCGAGGTGAAGGCCGCCTCGGTCTGTGGCTCTGATATCCACATTTACCACGACGAACACCCTTACTGGCCACCTGTGGTAATGGGCCACGAATTCTCGGGAGCTATAGTGGAAACCGGTCCAAGGGTCACGGGTTGGAAACCGGGGGATAAGGTTGTCTCAGAGACAAGGGCAGGCACATGCCGGCTCTGTCGGTACTGCCGGACAGGCTGGCCTCAGAATGGAAGACTCAACCTCCTCGATATCATCACCCGTAAGGCCCATCTGGAGGACTGGGCAGAGGTCTTCGAGGACGTAGAGAACAGCCGGGCCATAAAGGCCATACTCTACCCTCAATAATTTGGTAACCCCCTCCTTTTCTTCGCTTGCCCAAAGAATTCGAACTATGAAAGTCGAATTTCCATATCAGTGGACGGAAGGAGTGGAGATCCCCGATTCCAATCTGATGGGAATCTTCGAGCCACGACCCATAACTGCTCAGGACCCGGTTGACGAAGATGGGATTATGAGAGCGGCCTTTGCTGATCCCATAGGCATACCTCCGCTTGAAGACCTTGTGGATCCCAAGATGGAGATTGTCATCGTAGCTGATGACAACACGAGGGTCACACCGCTGAGGAAGATAATGCCCTTAGTCCTGAGAAGGCTGCTGGATGGAGGTGCATCCAGGGATAGGATCAGGATTGTCGTAGGACTTGGTACGCACAGGCCGATGACAAGGGCGGAAATGGTTCAGAAGTTCGGCAGGGAGATATTAAAGCAATACCAGGTGATTAACCATAATTGTCATAATCTTCAGGATCTTGTTAATCTTGGACACACAGAAAATGGCACGAAGATACTTGTTAACAGATACGTCTTCGAGGCTGATCTTCTCATCGGGCTTGGCCATATCGTTCCCCACGGGGTGTCAGGTTTCAGTGGCGGGGGTAAGATCGTCCAGCCAGGGGTATGTGGGATGGCGACTACAGGGCAGACCCATTGGCTTTCAGCCCAGTATCCAGGTACAGAGATCAT
Source organism: Candidatus Latescibacterota bacterium (assembly GCA_012961925.1). Taxonomy (GTDB): domain Bacteria; phylum Latescibacterota; class MVCY01; order MVCY01; family DTYK01; genus DTYK01. The sequence continues at coordinate 5,677 of DTYK01000089.1, read as the reverse complement.
CGGTATCCGAGACAACCCTGTGAGGGTTGAAATCGATGCGGTTGCCCGAAAGGTCGGCCTTGATCTGATCGTCAACTCGATCCAGAATCCGGACGGGAGGATCGTAGCCCTTGTGGTTGGAGATATGGAGCAGGCACACAGAAGGGGATGTGAGATAGCTACTGAAGTATTCGGCGTCAGGATCCCTGAGCCTGCGGACATCGTTCTGACGGACTCTCGGCCGGCCGAGATGGACCTGTGGCAGGCAGCCAAGGGGTTCTATTCCGCAGAACCTGTGGTAAAGGAAGGTGGGGTGGTGATCCTTATGGCCCCTTGCTCAGAGGGCATCGCTCCCAGTCATCCTGAGGTCTTTGAAAACGGCTACCTCAGCCTTGCGGAGGCATCGGAGAGGGTGGAGAAGGGTCAGATCAAAAACCTTGTGGCAGCAGCCCATCTTGTTCATGTCGGCAGACTTGTCAGGGAGAAGGCCCAGGGGATCTTAGTCTCGCCCGGTGTGGACCGGGAGGAGGCTGAGAAGATGGGACTGCTGTACGCGGAGACGGTCGAGGATGCCTTAAAGCAGGCTTTTCGGATTCTCGGCTCAGACGCCAGAGTTGCCGTCTTGAGAAAGGGAGGGGAAATCCTCCCGATGGTTCGAACTGCTTGAGAAAATGTGATACTTATACAAGGGGGTGTTGAAATATGGATAAGGAGCGGATCTTCAGTGAGGTTGGTGAGAAGGAGGTAACAAGGGCCATCGTAAGCCAGTTCGCAAAAGAGTTTGAGGAGTATGTGGAAAGCGATGTTCTTATCATCGGTGGAGGACCGAGTGGATTGATGACCGGAAGGTCACTTGCATCTGACGGTTATAAAGTCTTGATAATTGAACAGAACAACTATCTCGGAGGTGGTTTCTGGCTGGGTGGCTACCTGATGAACAAAGTAACCCTAAGGGCCCCTGCGCAGGTGATCTTAGATGAGCTCGGTATCCCGTATAGCGAGGCGTCGACCGGCCTTTATGTGGCCGATGGCCCTCATGCCTGTTCCAAGCTGATCGCCGCGGCCTGCGACGCCGGCGTAAAATTTGCCAATATGACCAGGTTCGATGACGTTGTATTGAGGGAGGGCAATCGGATTGCAGGGGTGGTGGTCAACTGGACCCCGATAATGGCCCTGCCCAAGGAGATCACCTGCGTTGACCCCATAGCCCTTGAGGCCAAACTCGTGATAGATTCTACGGGACACGATGCCAGCGTGGTGAAGAAGTTAGAGGAACGGGGTCTGGTGGAGACCTCCGGCTTCGGTGCCATGTGGGTTGAGCGTTCTGAAGACTTGATAGTTGAACACACAGGTGAGGTCCACCCGGGACTCATCGTCGTCGGCATGGCTGTCTCCACTACATACGGACTGCCACGTATGGGACCGACGTTTGGGGCGATGCTTCTTTCCGGGCAGAAGGGAGCAGAGATAGCAAGGGAGAAACTGGTCGGGAGCTAACGTTGGAGGCAGATCTACAATCCGTCTTCATACCTTCGTCTATCTATCTCTATGAAGAGAAGACAGCCGAAACCCTGGATCTTCGGAAGATTGCGGATTACCTTGAAGGTAAAATCGAAGGGATCAAGGTCCGGCTGAGGGCCCCATTTTTATTCCATTTCCTTTCGTCGTATCCCCCTGAAAGGAGGGATCAGACCATCGATCACCTGGCGAGGAGGTTTGCCGGGGCCAGGGTCAAGGATCCATCAAAACCTGACCGCTCTTTTCGGCCCATGCCAGTTGAGATAGAATACGAGAAGAGGCGTCTGAAACAGCCGGATTTTAAAGCCTTTGGCATCCTTTATAACGGAACTGAAGTACAGAGGATCCTCCGGGATCTTATCCCCCGGAAGGAGAGCGGTCTGAGGCACGTACACATCGTCTTTACCAATCAGTTCATCGGGACATGGGACGAAGGTGATCTTAGGTATCATGCCCGTGTGGCCCTCTATGGGATGCCGTCGGTCATCTCCACGACGGGGGTGGTGGAGGCGCCTGCCAAGCCGAGGGAATACTATCTCCTGAGGAATCAACTCAGGGCAACAGGAGCCGATGAGGCTGCGTTCTTAGAGCTGAAGGAAAGATTTGCTGACAGGTTCATCGACCACGATGACCCCCGGTTGACCCAGATCCTCAAAGGTTACGTGATGCAGGCCGTGTTTTTTCATATGACAGGTGACCCTTTCTGTGATGATGCGACCTGTAGGCTTTACAACGCCCACTGGCAGGAGGAGATGATAAGGGCCCAATTGACCTCCGAGAGAGAATTCTGCTCGAGGCATCAGGAGATATTGAGGAAGATAAGGTCGAAAAAGGGAAGCTAATGAAAAGAACAAAGACGGTCAGGACATTTGCCTTGGCTTCGTTCCTTAACGATTTAGGCTCAGATATGATCTATCCAGTCTGGCCATTATTTGTGACAACGGTGCTGGGCGGAAACATGGCTGTCCTCGGCTTCATAGATGGATTAGGGGAAGCAATTGTCTCGATATCCCAGGCGGTTTCAGGTTATATATCCGATAGAATAAGAAGAAGGAAGATTTTCATCTGGACCGGCTATCTTTTTGGGGCCCTATCAAGGCTCGGTTACGCATCATCAATGCTCTGGCAACACCTGATTCCCTTCAAGGTTCTCGACAGGGCCGGGAAGATAAGGAGCGCACCGAGAGACGCCATGGTTGCTGATGTATCAACAAATCAGGATAGAGGCAAGAATTTTGGGCTTCTGAGGGCGATGGACAACCTCGGGGCCGTAAGCGGCATCTCGATTTGCATACTATTTTTCAAGATATTGGGATATAGACCTCTATTTGCCATAGCAGCGATCCCCTCCTTGATCGGTGCCCTGTTAATCATATTCGGTATAAAAGAGAAGAAGCCAAAGGGCCTTAAGATCTACAGAGGTCTTAAATTGAGAGAGTTGGATCGCAATTTCAAGCTCTTTCTCTTGCTCAGTTCCTTCTTCGCATTAGGCTCCTTCAGCTATTCATTCTTGTTGATATATGCGAAGGAGTTTGGCTTCAAAGTGACATTTGTGCCGTTATTATACCTGATATTTACTGCCACTGCCTCTCTATTCTCCTTGCCATTCGGCAGACTTTCTGATAAAATAGGCAGGAAACCTACATTGATGCTGTCATATATCTTTAGGGGAGGGGTATGTACGAGTTTCATTCTCACCCAGGGTTATCTGGCAATTATCCTGACATTTGGCCTATACGGTTTACACAAAGGGGCATTGGATCCGGTACAGCGGACATTTGTTTCAGAACTTGCCCCCACAGAGTACAGGGCCAGCAGTCTTGGTGGATTCCAGATGATCACAGGCCTGTGTGCCTTGCCAGCATCCTTGATCGCAGGGGTGCTCTGGGAGAAGGTGAGTATATTTATGCCGTTCTATTTCGCCTTAGGTTTAACGGCCATATCGACGGTGATGTTAGCGTTTGTCAATGAGAGATAGTAGTAGATGTTGTTCATCACGGGTACCATTTCGTCCATTAGATGAACAACCAAAAGGAGGGATCATGCAACGCAGGGATCTGACGACCGATGTATTGGTTGTCGGCAACGGTGGTGCAGGGCTCAGGGCTGCAGTGGAGGCGGCGGAGAGGAAGGCAAAGGTGATTCTGGCCTCAAAACTGGCACCTGCACAGCCCAACAGCAGCTCTGTCATCGGCGGTTGGGGTACATACAGGAGAGCCGTGAGGCTCATTGGCGGCTGGACTATCCCAGGCCAGACGTTGAAAGGTGGCTTAAGAACATCATATCCCGTGAGAGGGACGGAAGTCCCGTCATCAGGGTGAAACCAGTTGCGATGACACGGATTCATTCCCCTGGCCCGTGTAAGATCGGCACCCGCTGGACATGGGGTTACGTAAGGTCAGAATCCTGATTGCCATCGAACATTATCGTATCGGCCCATTGCTCACTCACCGGTGATGGGAGCATCCGGCCTGGATCTGAACGTTGACGAAAAGCGCCCCTCACTGAACGCTGAGGCAGTATGGTAGGGAATAAATCGCGACCTTCAAGGGGACAGGGTTTTTTCAAATCTGAGATGAGGTATTATCATTGGGTGGCATTTTCTTACGAACCCCAGACCTGATCGATCAGCGTCATCATCTCCGCCACCATGATTTCTCCGACGTTCTGGACAAAAGGAAACCGGTCAAAAAGGAGGGGTACAATTCTGGATTCGTAACCTCCACGTTTGAAGTTCGCCTTATCGGGGATATATCCGACCAGGCCATTGGCGTATCCCACCACAAATGTACGCTTCGCCGGACTCCTGCTTTTAATCTCCAGGCCGAAATCGACGAAGAGCTCAGAGGGTGTACAGGCTATCAAAAGCCCTCCTATCTTGACTGCCTGGAGCTCCGCCTTCACACCAGATGGAGGCCCTTCATGAAGTTGAGCTAATAGATCCTTTAGGGCTTCAAGGTGGAGCCTCATCTCCCTTCCCTCAGAGCTCTCTGGATCGAGTGTACCGGTTCTAACCCTATTCTCCTCGAGGGCATGAAGTATCTCCTCCTTATCCGGGATCTCCAGAGGCAGATCGATCTGCTGGACTTCGCTCGCCAGGGAGAGGTCCTCCATCCTCTCCATTCTCTTCTGCGCGCTCAGGACGCCGTCAGCCAGCAGCCCGCCTGCCTCCTCAAGCTCCCCGCTGTGGACCGATAGTGGGTTTACATCGCCACAGGCTCCCTGGAGGAAGAGCATACGGGATCCGTGTAAAGTCGCTTCTACCGCATCTGCTGCTATGCCCGGATAATCGCAGCTAACCATCGTACTTGAAGCTCTCATCACCACAGGATGGGTGGAAAAGTTCACCAGAATGGCGAGAGGATCCCCGTTTGTGGTATCGACCCTCAGGACTCCCACCTCGGTATCCACACGGCCCTGTTTTTCCGAACGATTGTAACTGAAGCCATTGAGCCGTGAGCTCCCGATCCTGATCTCGGCCTTCACCATGCGATCTGAAGCCAGCTTGATAGCCTTGACTATGCGATGGGGCAGACCTGTAAGGTAGTCCTCGTCGATCTCTCCACAGCCCCTTAACCAGACCGTTGCAGGTCCCGAATGGGTATGGGTACATGACAACAGGATATGGTCCGGCTGGATTCCTATGGTATTACATACCATCTCCCTCACCCTTTGGACGGTTTTGGAGTTCAACCCCAACAGATCATTGGCAACCAGGGCGACCCTCTCTATGCCATCATCAAGGATCAGGGCCTTTGAAAGGAGATGATCCTTCACTCCATCACATCTCCGGCTAAGATAGTAGCCGTACCCTGCCAATTCCACACCAAGGGGTGGGGTGATATCCACAACACCGACACCGGCATATAAGTGTTCCATTATTCACCCAGGCTTCTCTTCCTTCGGGCGTTCGATCTCAGATTGTGCCACTCAACACCGTTCTCCTGTCAATGTGTACGCCTAATACCCTTGTGGCAACACTAAAGGGCTCCGTACCGCTCTGCGGCCACTCATGCCGACTCCGACCTTAGCCATCTGTCAAACCAATGGTATGCCTTCTCCCTTTCAGCCTTCGGGAACCCGTGTCCCCCTGGGTACACCGAGAGCTCGAACCTCTCCCCGTACCCCAGCTCCTCGTATGCCTTTCGGGCAACTTCAGCAATCTTTCGAACACCATCGA
>DTYK01000088.1 GCA_012961925.1 Candidatus Latescibacterota bacterium | reverse complement strand
CTTCTCCCCATCCATCATGAGCCTTGTCATTAGTCTTAGTCACCTCCAGGCTCACTACCCGCTTTGCTTGGTCTTGGTGTCCACCCCTACGTGGATCTTGATGTATGTTATGTATGAGATGTGCCTTCGGCACCTTCCTCATCCATATCCATCCACTCCCCACGGTTGGTCACCTTGATCTGATCCCCGTTCCATCCACGGCGATCACTACTTCCTCCCCCTCCCTGGCCTGCCCTGGCTGGGCTCATACCCCAGCCCAAATCCAGGTCCAGCTTAGCTTAAGGCCCGCAGAGACAAGGTAAGGTGGTGTAGTCTGGAGCGGGGATGGGATGGAGATCAGCTTCCCTAATCTTCTGGCCAGTCCCTCCAGTTGGCGGTAGGGCAGACTGAAGACCACTCGCAATGTCCCCAAGAACAACCTCAGACTATGAGGGTATTTGAATGGTCGCCCGTTCTTCCCCAGGTTCATCTCTTGAAGCTCCTCTTGCCAGCCCTGCAGGCTCTCTACATCGAGGAGGATCTCCCCTCGCCGGACGAGCCCTCGTTGTATTCTTTCCAGTCCCGATCAGGCTTTTTCTCCTTGACCATAGCCAATTCACCCCTCGCCATCTCATCATAGCCCCTCAGACCCGGCTTATTCAACACAGCAAACGCATCAGTGCTTCATGACAACTTCCTTGGAGGATTTGACTTTCTCCAGAGAGTTTACCTATACTGGTTTTGGTATAAGGGTTGTAGGAAGGGAAAGAGGAGAGGAGATGAGAATGTATCGCATGAAGAGAGCCTTATCTGCGGCGGCTGTGTTCCTGCTATTGGCAGGGTTGAGTTCACTAACGGGCTGTTGTTTATTTAGCCAAGCTCCGGTTGCCAGCTTTACTGCGACGCCGACGACTGGCCCTGCTCCACTGACTGTCAACTTCGATGCCAGCGCTTCTTATGATCCTGATGGCAGGATCGAGAACTACAAGTGGGACTTCGGCGATGGCTCAGCTGGCTACGGCGTGGTGGTAACTCACACGTTCGCACAAGCTAAAGACTACATCGTGCGGCTGACCGTAAGAGATGACTGTGGCAAGACGGCCTCGACTTCGCAGACGATTAAGGTCACCGGTCCCGTGCCGAGCGAAGGGAAGATCGCTTTTTACCGATTCCCAGGACCAGAGATTTATGTAATAAACGTGGATGGAAGCGATTATCACAGGATTACCTTCGCGGATCATGATTTCAGGGATCCCGACTGGTCACCGGATGGGACAAGAATTGCCTTCACGAAGGGCAACTGGCGAATTTGGGTTGTGGATGCGGATGGGGGCAATCTTCATGAGATCCCAATAGATGAAGGCATTAATGCCAGACACCCCGCTTGGTCCCCAGATGGAACAAGAATTGCCTTTTCTTGTAGCCTAGAAGGACAGGACGAAATCTGTGTCGTGAACATAGACGGAAGTGGTTTCCAAAAGCTCACCCATTTAGGTGACGCGCAGAAACCTGACTGGTCACCAGATGGGACGAAGCTCGCTTTTACACGACGTAGTGAAGTTTGGGTGATGAACACCGATGGGAGTAATCCGCATCGAGTCACCTCCTGTAGTTCAATTGCCTACCCAGCTTGGTCGCCTGACGGGAGGAAGATCGCCTTCGATAAGAGTGCAGAGATTTGGGTTGTGGATGCACATGGGGGCAATCCGCACCAGCTCATTGATCCCGGATGGCATCCTACTTGGTCTCCAGATGGCACAAAGATCGCCTTTTTATCGAGGAAATATAAAGGTTTTGATACAGATCAATATGATATTTACATTATGAACGCTGACGGCTCTGACGTGCATAATATCACTAACACTCTTGACATATCTGAATACGCGCCTGACTGGTCCCCAGCTTTACCTTAACAACAAGGGGTAACGGTTGAAATGGAAAGATGGCGATCCCACCTGAGGTTGTGCTATGCTAGACTAGATTCTTGCGGAAAGCTCCAACCTGCAAGGAGGGATTCGCCTAAGTCCAATCTAGCTCATCTCATCTCCTCTCCTCTGCCATGTCAAGCGGG
>DTYK01000087.1 GCA_012961925.1 Candidatus Latescibacterota bacterium | reverse complement strand
TGACTTGGAAACCGGGAGTGCCGCTATTTGCCCTTATGGTTTCGTGAACATGAAAGGGCGGCTGATCGAACTCGAAGAGGACGGCGACTGAATCCAGGGTGTCCTCTTCTACCTTTGAGAAAAAGTTCCTGGCGCCTTCAGGACGGCTCTGGTCGTATATGCGGTCGCTGACCAGATAGGAACCCAGCCCCGGCGAGAAGCTGATGAAGGGCTGGATGAACCTGGGCCGTTGCCCCCTTGGCAAGGGGTAGAGGGAGGGAACAAAGCCGGTTATAACGCCGTTTCTCGGAATCAACTGGTCTCCAAAGAGCTCCCTTCCAGGGCTTCCCCGGTGCGATCTGACCGTGGCCGTCCGGCAGGCGATGGCGTCGTTCCGGTTGAAAAGCACTACGCCCAGCCCGGTGCGATCCAGGTTATTCTCATCATCCGGTCCCATCTGGGCGATGGAGTATCTATCGAAGATCGCTACCGATCGTTGGGGCTTCAGGGTTGCCCTGTCCAGTTCAGCACCGGAATCTGGATCAACCACCTTCAACACGACCGTAGGATATAACTCCGTCCATCCGTCAGGCGTAGTAATGGCGAGCTCCAGCTCCTTAGAAGACCCTGGAGGAAGCATCAACTCAGACAGCGTCCTGCCCCCTTCCCTGAACTCAATCCGCCAGGCAGAATCGTCGCCTTCAAAGACCTCGGCCTTAAGTCCCACCCTCCTCTTCCTCTCTCCCGTCTGGCTTACCAGCACCCTGGCCGAGACAGCCTTCTCAGAGGAGTCGATCCAGCGAAAACCAGGGGAGATGGCCAGGTTCACACTCTGTTGCCGGTTGGAGAGGTTGAGAATGGAGACCCCCTCAACGTTCGGAAGGGCAAGCACCATCCGTTCCTCATCCTCGTGAAGGGGGGTGAGGGGCTGGATTCCCAAATGCTCCTGTTTTGCAGCAGCCAGCGACGGGATCATCTCTCTGCCTTCTTTACGAACCTCCAATATCAGGTTCCTGGCTCCGCCGATCCTGACCGCCAGTTCCTCTCCCCTGCGACATGTCATCAGGAAATCCGTATCGCCTTCAAGCACCATGACCGGGTGATCGACTTCCGACAGGACGCCTTCCACCAGCTGATCAAGGGAGGTAAAGTAGACGAGCCTGCCCTTTCCAAGGGCCATCCCCTTTCCAGATCCTGAAGAGGCCAATTCGGCAAGTAGACGCTGCAGCCGATTTTGAGTGGGTTTAGCATGCTCATCGAATCTGCTCGTGCCCTTCGAGGCGAAGAGCTCCCCGCCGGCCTCAGCGAAGCCCATAACCTTCTCCACCTCATCCTCCGAAAGGCAGGTAACCTTCGGCAGCAAGAGGACATCGTAGCCCCTCAGTTCCTCGTCTGCGAGCCGCCTCAGCGATACCGCCTCTACGGGGATCCTGCGGCATAACGCCTCTATCACCCTCTCAAAGGCCGTGAACCCTTCATCAAAGAGGATGGTGGGCAGCGAACAGACAACAGCAATTCGGGCATGGGGTTCATATCCACTGTACCACTCAAGCCAGCGCCGGGGGAAAGTGGGATCAGCGTCCCTGCCTGAGATATGCCAGATGTCCCCATAGATGTGCAGAAGGTCTTTGCCATAAGAGGAGAGGGGCCTCTTTTTTGTTAGGGCTTTGACGAACTGAAGCTGGGCACAGGTGTGGGGATAGTCCCACTCGAACCAGGTGACGTCGTGTTCCAGAAGTTCGAAGTTGATCCTTTTGGCTGCAAACATCTTAGGATCTCTAAACCCTCCGAAATTGGGCATCACCAGAATCTCACGGCCATATTTCTCCCTGGCATAATCTTTAATTCTCCGACAGAAGGTGTTGATACACTTGGCCACCACCCTCATCTGGTAGAAAATCCATTCCTGAAAGAGCCGATCCTTCCAGGGCAAGCTGGCGAAAAAGGGGCCTTCAAATTCCTCCAGCGTTCTGAAACCCAGGGGAACGAGATTCGAAGGATCTATCGAGGATAGGTCACCCACACCCAGTCCTTTCAGCTCCTCGTCGGCAAGACGGCTCCTCAAATCCTGATGAAATCCCTTCTTGCAGCGTTCACAGTAACATAGGGCCCCGGCTTCCAGATTATCGAGAAAGGTGGCCTCTGCACCAGCATCCACTGCCTTCTTAGCACGATCCAGAAGATAATGCTCCAGCCAGCCTTCATTGGAAAGGCAGATCATGTACCGCTCTGGATATATCCAGTATGAGAACCAGAGGCCGTCAGGGGTTTTGTGGATCCATTCCTTCGCCTCGGGGATCCCTTCAAGATCCTCCCTGAAGAAACTCGTGGCAAAGATCCCATTGGCCTTCACATAGGCTGCAGGATGGATGCCCCTTTCTTTGAGGTATGTGAATATCCTCTCTCGGGCCTTCCGGTTCCTCGCCTCCAGTTTCTCAGGCATCCCGAAGGAGAAGTGGAATATGGGGAAGTTCATCTTCCAGCTCCGGCAAACCTTCCACACCGAATCCGGATCCGAGATGTCGAACATGTTGTCCCCTGCATCCACCATCATAAAGGGTTCCATACCGCCAAAGAGGGTCATCTGGGTAAGTTGGCCCGGTTTGAGCCAATCTGCTTGAGACATCCTAAGACCTCCCTTCAATAGCGACCCTTTTCATCAGATCCAGCGGAGGCTCGATGGAGGTGCACACCTGGACAGCCCTCTGGCAGGTGTAGACCAGCATGCCCAGGCCGTTGATCGGGATTGCTTCCGCCTTCTCCGCCTCTTTTAACAGTTGGGTCTTTAGGGGGTTATAGATCAGGTCATACACGACCATCCCTGGTCGCAACTGTTGGGCGCGGACAAGCGTCTCAGCTTCGTTCGGATACATCCCGACGGATGTCGTATGGATCAGCACCTCTGCCGGTTGCAGGCTCTCGGTGACGTTCTCCTTTGTCAAAGGAAGTCCTCCAATCCTTCCCTCCACACAACATCCCATCTTCTTTTTAACGTTCTCTACAAGCCGATAGGCCTTTTCGGCGGTCCGGTTCAATATGACTACCTCCCCTGCTCCAGCAAGGAGCGCCTGGTAGGCCATACATGTACCTGCTCCCCCGGCGCCAAGGATGACGACCTTTTTGCCGTTCAGGGTTATGCCTTCCTCCTCAAATGTTTTCAATGCCCCATAACCGTCCGTGTTGTAACCGATGGCCCTTCCATCCTTGAAGTGGATGAGGTTCAGGGCACCCACCAGTTCGGCAAAGTCGTCTGCCTCATCTATGTATTTCATGGCCTCGATCTTATGGGGTATGGTAACGGCCAGCCCCACAACGCCGCATGCCTTCAGGCCTGCGATAGCCGATTCAAGGTCCTCTGGTCGAACCTTCACGGCGATATAGGCATAGTTCGCACCCTCCCTTTCGAAGACGGCGTTCGCGACTATGGGTGCCAGGGAGTGCTCCACAGGATCACCGATCAACACGATATACCTGGTCTTTGCATCTATCACCGCTGATCTCCAGTAAAGACCTTTTGGAAAACCTCTGGGTTCGCAACGTATCTGGGCCTCTGCCCCTCCAGGACAGCGGATACCTCCTGTGCCACCACGAGTCCCATCTCGTCAAGGGTTTCGGTCATGGAGGAGACATGAGGGGTTCCGATGAAGTTCGGATGTCTGAAGATAGGATGACCCACATCGGGTGGCTCCTCCGGGAAGACATCCAGGGCTACACCGCCCAACTTGCCGCTCTGAAGCATTTCATACAGCGGTTCTATCTCGACGATCTGTCCCCGTGATGTGTTGACCAGCATCGCCCCATCTTTGACCGATCGGAGCCTCTCCCGGTTGACCATGCCCCTTGTCCCCTCGGTCAGCGGCACATGGATTGAGATAAAATCCGAGAGACGGAACAACTCATCAAGGCCAACCTGTCTGACTCCCAGTTTTTCTATCCTCTCTTTCTCGACAAAGGGGTCGTGAGCAACCACTTCCATCCCAAGGGCCCGTGCCAACTGTGCCGCCATGCTTCCGATCCTTCCCATTCCTATTATTCCGAGCGTCTTTCCGCTGATATTTACGCCCCTCTCTCTGTCCCTCAGCTCCCATCTGCCGTCCTTGAGCATCCTGTCCCAGAAGACGAGCCTCCTGGCCAGGGCGAGGATCAGGCCCATCGCATGTTCAGCAACTGTGCGAGCGTTCACGCCTGGCGTGTAGACCACAGGTATCCCTCTGTCGGTGGCAGCAACAACGTCCACGTTGTCGTATCCAACCCCGAAACGCCCGATTACCTTCAGTCTCCTGGCAGCTTCGATAACCCTGGCCGTTATGCCCGGTAACCTGGTAATCACGGCATCGGCGTCCCCGATCTCCCCAGCTATCTCCGCCTCCGTGGGATTATCCAAACATCTCACGTCATACCGCTTTTTCAGATACCTCGTACCCGGGGGATAGATGGGTCCGGTGAGGAGGACTTTCATCAGCGGTCCCCTCCTCTCAGTCCCCGTACAGCCTCCGATGCCCTGCTCATCAGCATACGGCTATCTGAGGAGTAGATCAGGAATCGCATCCCCTTCTCCTCCCACCTTCGGAGAGATTCCGTGTCCCGGAGATGGATGCCCGATACCACGCCTCTGTTCCGGCACCCTTCGACCATCCTTTCTATGTACTCGGTCATAAGCGGGTGATTTGTCTCTCCGGGAATCCCGAGGGAGATGGAAAGGTCATTTGGACCTATCACCGCTACATCTACCCCTTTGACGGAAAGGAGATCGTCGATCTCTTCTATAGCCTTTTTGCTCTCTATCTGTACGACGATCAGGCTCTCCTCGTTCAACCTTTGTATAAGTTCCTTCAGGGGGATCTTCTCATAGTCGGTATGTATTGGCCTCACGCCGTATCCTTTGAAGCCCAGAGGCGGATACTTGGTTGAACGGATGATCCTCTCCATTGTCCCCTTTGTCTCCACCCTTGGGATCATCAGGCCCTGTGCCCCGATATCGAGAGTTCGGGCCATTAGATGATATTCTGCGTCGGGCACACGGACTATTGGGCAGATCTCCGTGGCCTTGGCACCCCGCATTATATCGTTCAGGGTCTCCAGATGGTGCGGGGAATGTTCGGTGTCGACCACCATGAAGTCGAAGCCTGCGGCGGCAAGTAGCCGGCCGATCTCAGGCGACCTGAATTCTGTCACCATGGTGCCTATGGCCGTGCCGCCCCTCTGCAGGATGTCTTTAACCTTGTTCCTTTTCATCGTCTCCCCCCATCATATCTTCTCCACCAGATCCCGTACCAGTTCCACAAAGTACCGGTAATTGTCGAAGGAGACGTCTGGCGGAGTGCTATGGTCTATTCCAGGGATATAGCCTCCCGTTACCAACAGGTAGGGCACCCTGGAGGTCACCTCCTCTTCAATAGCGGCCCTGCCCCTGGAGAGGGCCCTCTTGTCGATCCCACCGAAGATCACCAGATTCCGTCCGTACTCTTTTCTTATAGACACAGGATCCATGTTGGCTGCTATCTCGAAGGGCATGAAGACGTTCACACCGGCCTGGATAAACAGCGGCAGAAGTACCCGGTTATCACCGTCGGAATCCACCATGATCCACTTCACGCCGTAGCCCTTTATATGGTCGATCAGCTCCTCATAATAGGGGAGCATGAACCTTTTGAACAGGTCCGGTGAGATCAACGGGGCTGTCTTGAATGCCATATCTTCCCAGATGAGGACATAGTCCAGCTCTATATTAGGAAGCACATGGTCGCATAACCGCTTGTAGAACCAGAGCCAGTGGTTCTGTATGTCGGTGATCAGGTCGGGGTCGTCGTAATACATGTAGGCAAGCCTCTCTTCGCCGAAGAGATTTCTCGGTGTTCCATAAGCCCCACAGATAGTGAGGCAGAGCGGGAAATTCCGGTTATCGAAGCTCTGGCGGAGTTTCTCCCAGTCGGGATAGCGCCCCGGGGAATCTGGATCCAGACGGGATTTGATCTCCTCCCAGTCCTTCCGGTCTTTTACGGGGAACTCCAGCCACTGGGGCATGGATAGCTGGGGATCATCCTTACGTTCCCTGCGGATCACACCGAACTCGTCCCTGTAGACAACGGTGCGTTCGTCCTCCTTGATGGTCTCCTTCTCGAACGGAGGTAAGAAGGGCGGCCGGGTGAATCCGCTGTTCATCGGCAGGAAGTCCCTCCTGTCCATCTCAAAATACTCCTCAGGCGTTTTGTCCTCGGGCAACCCCTCCCGCCGCCATCTCCTCACCGTCTCGTCCCAGAAGCCCAGTGTCTCCCAGCGTGGTGGTCTGGCCCCCTTTTCAAACCGGCAAAGCCTGTGAAAGTTCCCTCTGGCGTTCATATCGGTCTCCTATGTGATCGATCCGGGTAAGCGGTGATTCCGTACTGTGATCTTTGCCGAACTATCCGTGGATGTTAACCAGGCACTCCGGATTTGAATTTGCCGTAATGTAAACAATTCTGGCGAAAAATGCAACCTAAATTTAACGCAAGATCTTCCCCCCGGCTTTGGCCCACACAAAGAAGGCAATGGGTAGACTTTGCCATCGCCCTTTTTAGTTGCACTTCGGAAAGATCTCCTTGATCTCTCCTTCTATAACAGGAAGCCCGACACCAGGCCCATGAGCGTATTCCTTTCTCGGATCGGCGAGGATGGAGCAACGGCCATATTTGACCCGATAGCCAGGCAGACGAAGGATGCAGGGGTGCTTGGGGACAGGATCAAGGCTGTGGATGGGGAGGTAAGCCCCAACTTTAGATATTTTGTCCGCACAGGGTCTCAAGGATGAAGAAGTTGTTCTTGATAAGGTTCATCTCATAACTACGTGGATGTGGGTAACCTGATCTGGGGGGACGAGTAGCCGCTACCGGAGAGAATATTAGTGCGCAAAGAGG
>DTYK01000086.1 GCA_012961925.1 Candidatus Latescibacterota bacterium | reverse complement strand
GTGTCTGAACAGTCCGGTAGATTACGCTACGCTTCACTCGCTCTAAGATAAGCTTATATTTTGTGTCACTTTTTTCGCGGGCCCTGTCGGGCCCAATGCCCGCCCCTGGGTGGCGGGAGCTCATTATACCTCAACAACCACGTTATCGATTAACCTTGCCCTTCCGAACCTGACAGCCAGGGCGATCAGCACCTCCCCTGAAAGCCGATCCATAGGCTCCAGCCGTTCCGTGTCCACCACGGCCACATAATCGATCCGGGCAGTCTTCTTGTGGGAAATCATCTGCTCCACTAAATCGATAATCCTTCTTGCATCCCGTTCCCCGGTCTCTATCAGGGCCTTTGCCCTCTGCAGTGACTCATACAGGACCGTTGCGTCCTTCCTCTCCTGCTCTGAGAGGTAGAGATTTCGTGAGCTCATCGCAAGACCGTCCGGCTCCCTCACTGTCGGGGCGACAACGATGTCAATGTCAAAGTTGAGATCCCGCACCATCCTCTTAATGACGATTACCTGCTGAGCGTCCTTCTGTCCGAATACAGCCAGATGTGGTTTGACGGCACAGAACAGCTTCGTTACCACCGTCGTTACCCCTCTGAAATGAGTGGGTCGAGAGATGCCGCATAACTTTCTGGTTATCTCCTCTACCTCGACATAGGTCAAATAACCAGGCGGATACATCTCACTTGCTGATGGGGCGAAGACTACATCAATCCCGAGCCCCTCCAGCAACTGACAGTCCCTGTTAAAATCTCTGGGATATTCCTGGTAATCTTCGCCAGGGCCAAACTGGGTTGGGTTCACGAATATACTTACAACAATAAAGCCTGCTTTTTGCTTCGCAAGGCGGACGAGACTGAGATGACCTTCGTGCAAGAATCCCATAGTGGGAACCAGACCGACCCTATGCCCACGAGACCTTGCAACATCTGCTAGACTCTGCATTTCGGAGATTGTCTCTACTATCCTCATGGTGATCTGTGGCCTTTTCCAATAGGTCCTGGAGCAAGATCCATTCTCAGATGCTGATGGCCGTCTCTTTCTCGAGCGACAGCTTACTCACGTCTTCCTCCGGTCTTATGGAATAGTTACCCTCAAAACATGCAGTACAATAGTTTAATCCATCGCCAGGGGTGGCCTCTAACAACCCCTCCAGCGAGAGATAGCCGAGGGTGTCGACATCCAGGTGCTTCCTGATCTCCTCTACCGTATGGGATGAAGCTATAAGTTCCCTACTGGTCTGGAAATCAATCCCATAGAAACAGGGAAATCTAAGCGGGGGACAGCTTACCCGGACGTGAACCTCAGATGCCCCTGCCTGACGTATCAGTCTGGTAAGGTTGCGGAGCGTTGTGCCCCTGACTATGGAGTCCTCCACAACCACAACTCTTTTACCCTTAAGAACGCCCGAAACCGGATTGAATTTTATGCGTACCATAAGCTCTCTTATCTTCTGACTGGGTTCGATGAAGGTTCTTCCTATGTAATGGTTCCTGATCAGTCCCAGTTCAAACTTGAGCCCGGATGTCTCTGAATAGCCAAGCGCTGCTGTGTTGCTGGAATCGGGCACCGCGATGACAATATCCGCCTCAGCAGGGTGTTCAATGGCTAAATGCCTTCCCAGCCTTCGACGTGTCTTGTCAACATTGTCCCCGAAGATTCTGCTGTCTGGCCTTGAGAGGTAGATGTACTCAAAAATACAAAAGGAATACTTCGATGATTCAAAGGGTTTAATCGAACGAAGGCCATCTTTGTTGATCACCACTACCTCGCCAGGCTCAACGTCACGAACGTAATGGGCACCAACTATGTCGAGAGCACATGACTCAGATGTCACGATCCAGGCATCACCAAGCTTTCCAAGGCAGAAGGGGCGAAAACCCCGTGGGTCTCGCGCACCAATGATTTCATTCCGGGTCGCCAGAAGGACTGAATAGGCGCCCCTCACCTGGCCAAGCGCCTCAATTATGCGCTCCAGCTCCGTCGGTTTCTGCGACTTTGCTACAAGATGGACAATAATCTCGCTGTCCATGGTTGTCTGGAAAAGGGAGCCCTCCTGTTCCATTCTCCTTCTGAGCTGAGCCGAGTTGACCAAGTTGCCATTATGGGCTATGGCAAGGGGGCCATCCTTACAGTTGACCAGCAAAGGCTGTACGTTAACGGATAAGGTTGAGCCAGTGGTTGAGTAGCGGTTGTGACCAACAGCGAGATGTCCCGTTAACCCTTTAACTGTAGATGGATCAGAGAACACATCGGCTACCAACCCAAGCCCTTTGTGCTGACGGAGGGTCTTGCCATCCCCTGATACAATGCCTGCGCTCTCCTGGCCTCGGTGTTGAAGAGAATAGAGTCCAAGATATGTCAACTCAGCCGCATTTTTGTGGCCATAAATCCCAAAGATTCCGCATTCTTCTCCCATCATATCCCCCGTGTCCTGTTTTTTAACTCTCCCATTGAAGCGCGGTGACTGAACTCCCGTCTATCCCCAGGCACCTTCGCAAAAACTTTCCCGTGTATGACTCGTTGGCATGTGCTATCTCCTCCGGCGTTCCCTCTGCAACCACCCACCCACCATCATCTCCGCCTTCTGGGCCGAGGTCGATGATGTAGTCGGCAGTCTTTATCACATCCATGTTGTGTTCGATGACCAGAACAGTGTTCCCCCTGTCTACAAGCCTGTTCAGGACGTTGAGCAGCATCTTTATGTCTTCAAAATGGAGCCCTGTTGTGGGTTCATCCAGGATGTAAAGCGTCCTGCCTGTCCCTATCTTGGAGAGCTCCGTGGACAATTTCACCCGCTGGGCCTCTCCCCCTGAAAGCGTTGTGGCCTGTTGTCCCAGCCGAATATACCCCAGGCCCACATCGGAAAGGGTCTTCAGCTTCCGCTTTATCTTCGGGATGTTGCCGAAGAAATCGAGGGCCTCATCCACCGTCATTTCCAGGACATCTGCAATCGTTTTCCCCTTGTACTCGATGTCAAGGGTCTCCCTGTTGTAGCGCCTCCCCTTACAAACCTCGCAGGGAACGTAAACATCCGGCAGGAAATGCATCTCTATCTTTATTATTCCTGCCCCTTCACAGGCTTCACAACGTCCGCCTTTCACGTTAAAGCTGAACCGTCCTGGCTTATAACCCCTCACCTTTGCTTCCGGTACCTGAGAGTAAAGCTCACGTATAAATGTGAATAGCCCCGTATATGTGGCCGGATTGGATCTCGGCGTTCTACCTATAGGGGACTGATCAATATTTATGACTTTATCTATCTCCTCGATCCCAAGGATCGTGTCGTACTCATGGGGAAGGTCTTTAGATTTATAAAACTTCTGGGCCAGCGCCCGGTAAAGGGTCTCATCCACCAGTGTACTCTTTCCCGAACCTGAGACGCCCGTTATACATGTAAAGGTCCCCAGCGGGATTCTCACTTCGATGGATTTCAGATTGTGTCCCCTCGCCCCCATTATCGTGAGCCACCTACCGTTCCCCCTACGCCTTGCCTTGGGTACGGGAATCTCTCTCTTCCCGCAGAGGTATTGACCTGTCAACGAAGCTGGGTTTCTTGAGATCTGAGTTGAGGTGCCACAGGCAACGACCCGCCCACCGTCAACTCCCGCTTTGGGGCCGAGATCGATTATGTAATCAGCCGTCTCAATTGTTTCACGGTCATGCTCCACAACAAGGACGGTGTTTCCTAAGTCTCGCAGTCTGGTAAGGGTATTGAGAAGCCTTCTGTTGTCCCGTTGATGAAGCCCGATACTTGGTTCATCCAGGATATAGAGGACGCCAACAAGCTGAGAGCCGATCTGCGTTGCCAGCCTGATCCTCTGGGCCTCACCTCCTGATAAGGTGCCTGCCTCCCTGTCAAGGGTGAGATAATCCAGCCCGACATTGACCAGAAAACCAAGCCTCTCTCTGATCTCCTTGATGATCTGGTGAGCGATCGCCTCTTCCTTCGAGGAGAGCACGAGGTCGTTGAAGAAAGAGAGGGCCTCTTTTACCGACATGGCCGTCACCCGGGCAATGTTCTTATCCCTGACAGTCACGGCAAGGCTTTCTGGTTTGAGACGGGCACCATTGCACCGAGGACAGGGTCTGGTACGCATAAAACGTTCGATCCACTCCCTCACTCCAGAGGATTCGGTCTGGCGATACCTCCTCGCCAGGTTAGGTATGATACCCTCAAAGTCCTCCTTCCCGGTTCCATAAAGCAGGATCTTCTGCTGGGATTGGGTCAATTGCCGGAAAGGCACATCGAAGTCCAATCCATAGCGGCTG
>DTYK01000085.1 GCA_012961925.1 Candidatus Latescibacterota bacterium | reverse complement strand
TATCTTTATCATATGGACCGAGTAGAACTCGAGGTACCCCCAGCCTATTCCCGCCAGCCTTCTTATCGAATCCTCGGGCGTAAGCTCGGGGAAGACCCCCGTCATTATCGCTGGTTTGAAGCTCATCTCAGCCTCAGCACCCTCTCAGGCAGGCTTCTTGAGGATATCCTTGCAAGGCTTCTCTGACATACGGCCTCCTTTGCGAAACTCAGACGATGTAGTCCTTCCCTGAGCTTCAATTCGATGGGCTCTCCGCCTGCGAAGCAGTTCACCTCGGTCAGAGCCTCCAGGGTGGCCGTCCTCGCGTGGTCGTGATGGATGAAGGCTATTTCTGGGTTGACCTCCTTAACCACCTTGGCTATGTCGTAGACGAGACTGAAGTTATGGGGCAAGCGCTTATCTGAATATTTGAGCACGAACTTGCTGGCACCCAGGGCCTGCGCCGCCTCGGTTGCCTGGCGCAGGAAGGCCTCCCGTTCCGTACTCGCACTCGTCTAAGTGTGCCCCAATGACCAGAATAGAGGACATCTTGCTTCTTCCTGTAAAACTGGGCGTCACCCTGAAGGGTGACCAACCAGCTGGTCGGGCACCCTTTAGAGGGTCGATTAGGGAAAAGACCTATCGCCCTGAAGAGCGGAGGTGAAAAACCTTCACCTCCGCGGGGCCGAGCAGGGCGGGAAACTTCCATCCTCCGCCTCCCCCTAAGGAGACCTCTTTACCTCCGGCCGGACGCTCCTCGACGTAAGCCCTCTCCAGCTCAAACCTCTCAGCGTTCAACTCCACTTGAAGCCTGTGTTCCCTGTCCGCCGTCTCTATTAGGATCAGGAAGGTGCCACCCGGGTGGAACCTTACGCCGGCTATGACTCCTTTATCTACGAGCCCCCTTTCCCCCGAAACCCGGACGTAGGGCTCAAGGCCGGCATCTTCGACCAAACTTATGACCACATCCTCCAACCCCTTCTCCTCTCTGTCGTCAGAGGGCCAGAACCCCAGATAGCAGCACCTTCCCTTCCCGTAGCTGTTCAAAACCATCGCCGGCTGTTCGGCCTGCCAGTTGAACCTCAGGGGCACCACGGTATTCTCGGATTCTATCTCGAGTTCCTCAAGGTAATCACCCCTTACCAGCCTTCCCATCCTAAGCCTGTGGAACTCCTTGGCCACCGAGAAGTCGTGGGTATCGCAGTCCGGATGGAGCATCTGCTTTGGGTTTACCCCGCAGCACCTCCTCAGGGGCTCGCAGAGCCCTCCGTAGCTCTCCCCGTGTTCGTCGTACCTGCCGCTCCCCGGCCCCACCACTAAGAACCCTCCGTCCTCCACATAGGCCTCGAGCCTCTCGGCTATCTCCCTCCTCAGGTATGGAGCACGGGGAAGGAAGACCAGCCTATATCCTCCGAGGTGACCCTCCAGCACCTGACGTTCGCTTACGATGGCGACCTCTGAGCCGTAACCTTGCTCCACGAGAACCCGCAGGATGGGCTTGGCGAGCCCCACGGCCAAGCCGGATTCCCTTAGGGTGGTCTCGTCCACCACGAGGACGGCTATCTTCGGAGGGGGAGGTGATGAGGCGGCGAACTC
The DNA here is from genome assembly GCA_012961925.1 of Candidatus Latescibacterota bacterium. Lineage (GTDB taxonomy): Bacteria > Latescibacterota > MVCY01 > MVCY01 > DTYK01 > DTYK01. Next base: position 5,012 of record DTYK01000085.1, on the reverse strand, counting down.
CTCCCCCAACTTATGGAACTGGAGGTTGGTCCGTTTAACATCCTGGTATCCTCGCCTTCGCTCCTCGGGATGATCCTCCTTGGGTTCACCTTTCAAGAGCTGGACCAGGTCCCCCAGCCAGTTCACGTTCATTCCCGTTGCCCCCATGGCCTGGCAGAGCCAAAGCAGCCTCCTGCCGAACGCCACAGGGTCAACCTCGGCCTGCCCCTCGGACTCTAAGGCCATGGCCATGTTGGGCAGGTTTATCTCGTTAAGCTGGTGAGGGGGAGGGGAGTTCCCACGGGCTATGCAGTTGTAGTATATCTGATTCTTGTAGTTGCGCTCAAAGGCCTGGACCCCTAAGTTGGTAAGCCCCTCCCCTATAACCAAATCCCACCTGTTCTCCCTGTCCCACTGGTTGTAATATCCTGTCATCCCTGCGTTGTACTCCACCATCTGAGGCCTTCGGTCGAGCTCCCTTATCCATCCCCCCACCTTCCTCATGAACCCAACGGTGGCCTCAAGCTTGAAGGAGTGCCAGTCCCACCACGCAGCCTCCCACCTTCCGAGCTCCTCACCACCGAAGTCCGCCCTCCTCATCCCCACGGGAGGCTCCACATCCTCCCAAGAACCATAGGCCCTCCTCCCCCACTTCTGGGAGAGCCCCTTCAGGTCGTACCTCCCCCTGAGCCACTCCCTGAACTTATCCCTTGTGAATTCGTCATATCCAGTCTCCAGGGCTCCAGTTCCTGGCTTGAGGTAAGGTTTAAACCCCCATACCTCACCCATTATGTTCCAGTAACCTATCCATTCGTTCCCCCGGTAGTGTTGTACCACAGCCTGCACGAACTCCCTCGTTGCATGGGCGAAGGAGGGGTCGCAGAGGGGAAGGTTCTGGAAGACGTAGCTGTCGGGGACGTCTGGGTTGACCACGAGGGGAAGCTCCTCTCCCTCCTCTGTGACGACCTTCCATCCGTGCTTCCTTATGAGCTCCTCGGGCATTCTGCTTGCGCTGTAATCTATGGTTACGACTACGACAAGCCCCAGCCTTGCGGCCTCTTCCACGTACCTGTCCGCACCATCGAAGCTGGTCCATCCCGAGCCGTCCCAGAGGTCTCTGCCCCTGAACCAGAGATCGGCCGATGTGAACCCGTCCCTTGCAGCGATCCTCAGGTGTTCAATGTTCTCCTCTGCTGAGTAGTCCTCCTGCGGCCACCTCCAGGCTGTGGTGAGGACCACGGGCTTCCCACGGAAGCGCCAGCCTCCCTTCCTTGCCTCGAATATCTCGGTCATATCTTCCTCCCATTGGGTGAATTTTTAAATTGATCAAGATCAACTGGGAACTGTCTCTATGAGCTTCGGCAATGTAAAGCATAGGCTCCTGTTTATTGCCCATTTTATTGGGCGTAGATCTTTGGACATGGTCCAACCTCCTTCACCACTATCACTTCGTACTCGTGCAGCCGAGGTAAGGTTATCTCCAAAAGCTCACCCCTCATCTCCCACCTCGGTGGAACCTCCCCCAGCAGGCAAGTGACGCTCGTGGGCCTTATTCCAGGAAGTTTTAAGACGATACTTCCCACCGGGATGACATCCTCCATCGGCCTTTTGAGCCCGGAGGAGAAGTTTATCAGGTGGATAAGAAGGGCATCCTCCTTCCTCCTCAGGGTAACCTCTATGCTCTCAGGGGCGTTCTCTAAGATTATCTTTCTTTCTACCTCGGAATCTAAGATCCTCTGAAAGAGCGAGAGGTACTTCGTGAACTTGTAGTCGAGGTATGTCTGGAAGAAGTTCCCGCAGAAGTAGTAAACTTTCCCCTTCCCCAAAGCGTTCCTGCAGAGGGCTGGAAATTTGGACATGATTATGGGCTGGTAACATCCCCTGCTGTTCTCAGAGACGTATCCCAGGACCTCGGCAGATTTGGGTTCGACTTTCATCACATAGGTGTAGGCAGGGAAGAACTCCTCACCCATCTGGAAGTAGTTCTCAAAGGCCCCGTATTCCTCGATCCCACAGAAGTGGACACCAAGAAGATCCCCTAAGGCGAAATCTTCCCTCCTGCCTCCCTCGAAGTAAAGCGAGGTCTCGAAGGAGACCATGAGCTTTCCCCCCTCACGGACGTAATCCTCCAGGAAATCGACCTCATCAGGACCCAAACAGGCGCAGTTGGGCAGGAGGAGGAGCTTTAAGTTTCCAATAGACTTAAGCTTATCCACAACCTTGAAGGGGATATGGGACCTCTGCAGGATCTCATAGGCGCCCTGAAAACTCTTCATGTAGTCCCTCTTCACCCTTATGGTCTTGCCCGTGAAGTCGCTCTGGGGTACCTCACCTCCATAGGTGTTGGCCGTTTCGTAAGACCAGAACAATCCCACTTCAGCAGCATTTTTTGTCCCACAGAAGTATTCCTCGTTTCCCGCCACCCATCCGTTTATCTCCTTTATGCTCTCCTCCAGCCCGGGATCGGGGAAGGTATAGCCTATCCAGTAGTTGGCGCCATTGGCCAGGGTCTGAGCGCAGAGGAGCTTGAGTTCCGGCCCAGTAAGGGGATTTTTGTTCCAGGGACAATGCTTAGCTGCTACGAAGATCACCCGGGGTTTTTCGGGAGCTTGGGCCTCCAGCCCCTTGGCAGTCATCCCAGGCTTGAATATAGGGGTCTCTATAAGTTTCCCATAGATGAAGCCTCCCTCAGCACCTACAAGGTCCTGGTATAGCTCGAGCTTACGGTTGTTCCTTCCGGACACCCAACTGGGCCTCAAGGGCTCGCCGTTAAGGTAGATGGCAACATCTGGGTTCTCCTCCTTGCAGGCCCGGTAGGCCTCTTTCATATATTCGGCCATAGAATCTTCTTGAAATTCCACCAAAAGCCGATGGTCGGGATTTGCCAGATCTCCCTTTCTGGGAAGCTCTTTGCCGTAGCGCCTACGAAACCTCTCCCGACAGGACTTGCAATAGCATCCCTCAGGGTGAAAGCAGGGGCCGTCCAGGAATATCCCGTCCACTCCGAACCTGGCGAACCTGCGGATGTACTCGTAGGTGTATCCCCGCCAGCCGGTGTTCACACAGCTCATCACCCCCTTTCCATAGACGTTATCTATGAGTTTCCCCTGGAAATCGTACTGGAACCAATCTGGGTGCTTCTCGGCCATCTCGAGCGAATACCAGTGGACATTATAATACAGGAACAGTCTTATCCCCCTCCGATGGGCTGCCTCCAGATACTGAGACAGAATCTCCCAGTCAGGTTCGATGGCCCCGTGGGCGACGGCGACGCCCCTCTTGTGTGGGAAGAAGTGCTCGACGTTGAAGCCCATACCTGCCTTCTTGTCCAGGCTCCTTTGGATCTGAAACTCACCGCCTTCGACCTCTTGAAGGTTGACAAGAGAAAAGTCGGCGATCCTCAAGGGCCTTTTCAGCCATTCCATCTCGCCTCCTTAAGTTTACCATCATGCCCTGGGAACTTCACCGGCTTCGATGGCCCCGCGCATGCGGGCGTAGACGTTAACATCGTAGTAGTCGCTAACAGCACTACCGGGTGGAACGATCTCATCTATTCGGGCCAGCTCCTCTTCACTGAGCTTAACCTCGCACGCCCTGATTGCGGACCGCAGGTGCTCCACGGTGCGGGGACCTATGATAGGAGCGGTTATCCCTGGCCGCTGCAGCAACCAGGCGTGGGCCAACTCCGAAAGAGATATCCCCTTAGCCTCGGCTATCGGCCCCAGTTTCTCCACCACATCTAAGGCCTCAGGGGTGAGACGCTTGTCATCCGGGCCTGCCTTCTCGTAACGGCTACCTTTAGGCGGCTTCTGCCCTTTTCGGTACTTCCCGGAGAGGATTCCCCCGGCCAGCGGTGAGAAGGGGACTATGCCGATGCCGTGGCGCATGCAGGTCCAAATCAATTCGTTCTCTATACTGCGGTCCAGAAGGCTGTAGGGTGGCTGCTCAACTGTAACCCTGGGCATTCCATAGCGCTCACTTAAGGCCAAAGCCTCCATTATCAAGGTCACAGGCCACTTGGAGGTGCCCACATATAGGATTTTCCCTTGCCTCACCAACGTCTCCAGCGTGTTGAAGATCTCGTCCATAGGCGTGGTCAGGTCCACTATGTGAAGGTAGTAGAGATCGATGCGGTCCGTCCTCAAGCGACGTAGACTGGCCTCGCAGGCACGCGTTAAGTGATAACGACTGGCACCCCAGTCGTTCGGCCCTTCCCCCAGATGGGCCACCCCCTTAGTGGCCAGGACGACCTCATCGCGGCGGCCGCTCTGAGCTATGGCTTTCCCCACGATCTCCTCAGAAAGACCCTTAGCGTAGACATCAGCCGTGTCTATGAAGTTTATTCCTAAATCTAGCGCCTCTTGGATTATCCTTATGGAAGTGGCCTCCTCGGTCCCTGAGCCGAAATTCATGGCACCAAGGCAGAGGGCGGAGACTCGAACGCCACTGCGACCGAGCTGGCGATATTCCATCATTTCCCTCCTTATGATATTTTGTCCATTTACTTATAATTCGCCGTTGTGATTCCCCATGGGACCTCTAATCGTAAAACCAGTCGATCTTTATCAAACTGATCTGTAAGAGATTAAGTCCCCCGCTTTCGATATTCCCAGCACAGTAACTAAGCACTGCTGTATCTTCAACAAAGGTGAGGGAGGTGTAACAATAGCAACCATCCGGGTCATCCTCGATGATCTTCTTGTTCTCCCAGGTACGGCCTTCATCCCGGGAGATGGCCGCTGTCAGAGGGGTGCGTTTGTTCCCTAACTTGGCGTATTCGCCAGAATGATCGTTCCATATCAAAAGCAGGTCTCCAGTAGTAGGGATACGTTTCACCGTGGCCGGCGAGCAAGGGGAGATTAGCTCTGTCGGCTCCGCCGGAGTCCAGGTTTCCCCTCCATCGTAGGAATAGGAACGAAAATGACATCCCTGATCTGTCCGCATCAGCATCAGTATTGAACTGTCCTTCAATTCGATCAGTCCAGGCTCCTGAAGACCAGATCTACTCCCTTCGGGTCCGTTGAGTTCCGTTC
>DTYK01000084.1 GCA_012961925.1 Candidatus Latescibacterota bacterium | reverse complement strand
TGTTGTACACCTCCAGTCTGACAAAAGTCGATCTTGGCAGGGCAAAGCTTATCACCGTCTGGGCGTTGAAGGGATTGGGCTGGTTCTGGGAAAGGGAGAGGGCGCTTATGCCTTGCCCGCCTGCCTTTTCCCTGCCCGGTCCAGTGGGGTCGTAGCCCAGTTCCAACTTAGCAAACTCGCCCACCAGATCATCGGGATAGCCCTGGAGGAAATCCTCGAAGGCCTGCTTTGCCTTCTCCCCTTCTCTCAGGTTATACTTGTAGATCATCCCCTTTGAGAAGAGAAGGTCCCTCTCCCACCTTGTCCCTTTGAACCTCTCTAACAGCGCTGAGACCCGTGCCAGGGCCTTCTCCCCGAGGTCCAATCTGGAGAGCACCGGGACGGTTGCCCTCAAGGCGGCATCCCCTAAGGGGGTATGGGAGTGTTTGGCTGCGACATCCTCCAGATACCTCAGGGCTTGTTCTTCTTCCTCCATCTCTCGATAGGCAAATATCAGCTCCACCAGACTGCTCTCCGCTGCCTTTGAGTCGGGATAGTCCTCTATCACCCTTTTGAACCCGGAGATGGCCTCCGGATAATTTCCCCGGGCCAGCAGCAGCGAAGACCTTCTGTACAGCTCTGTTGCCGGATTTCCGCTTGTCGCTATCTTTGCCGGACCTGAGAGCTCTGGCTGCCAGATCACCTCGCTGCCTGGGGCAGTGTACAGGCCCGGGCCCGACCCTCCCCACCAATTCCTACGGGCATAGACCGTGATGCCCTCCGAGCCCACATAGACATCATAATCAGAAGTGAGGATGTTGTTATTGCCCCACTTGCCAGATTCGTCTAATCCCAGCTCAGGTTTGGAGTTGCTGAGACATCGCACCCCTTGTCCGCTGCCGGTGATGGTGTTATGCCCATAGGGCTGGCAGATTTTGGGATAGGAGTAGTTGTAGAGGGCAATCCCATGCGCGCCGGAGCCTACGCTTATGGAGTTGTCCTTGATCATGGCGTTGGAGTTGTCGGTGTAAATGCCCCACTGGGAGCCGTAGAGGGAGTTGTTCTTGATGGTAGGGGAGCTGTTGTAGCACTTCACGGCAGCATATCCCTTAAGTCCCAGAAGAAAAAGACCGCCTTGCTACAGAGGCAAAAGCGGCCTTCAGAAAAGAGATCTTCGAGTTTACTTCAAAAGCAGCATCACGCTATTATCTCCTTCAATACGGCTCCCTCCGAAATGGTTGGGCAGAGGGCTTGACCCTCCGCCCAACATATTTTGAGAGCTATCACCATCCGTGGTGACCCATGCCACCGTGAGGGGCTCCCCCGAAATGTCCGCCCATCTGGTGCATACCCATGGACCCGTGTCCCCACCAGCCTCGATGTCCGCGCATCATGGGACAATAGTCATTCCAGCCATCACCTATGTCCCAGAAGGTATAGATATCGCCGAAGTAGTCCCTCTGCTCCCTGGTAAGGACTTTGGCTATCTCGGCATGGGCATCCACCTTCAGGTCTTCGAGCTTGCCCTCCAGGTCCCGGATCTCCTTGTAGTAGGCCTTAATCTTTTCGGGCGTGGGCTCGGGACCGGATGCATAAGCCTTTAATTCCAGACGCTTGGAGGAAAGCTTTCTCTCCAGAGGCAGGATCTTCTCGTTGTATCTGGCGTGGATATCGTCGATCTTGCGCCACTGCTCCTCGGTCAAGCGGTACCTTTCCGGAGCCAAGGAGCCAGGCCCGTACCTGTAAGAAGATCCCGTCATCCCCCAGTGGGCATATAAACCTCCTGCCAGGCCTACCAGTCCTACCAAGGCCACCAAGACCAGCACCCACTTCCGATTTTTCCTCGGCATGTGGTTCACCTCCTTTCGTCTTTAATCTCATCTCTGGAGACCCATATATGCCGAGGAAATGTTAAGCCATTGTGAAAAAAATATGAAAAAGTGATGAAAATTGGTGAGGTCCTGGAGCCCATAGCGAGACATGTCGGAGAGGTGTATCAGGCTTTGTCATTGGCGGGAAGTACCAAGGTGAATTCCGAACCCTGGCCGACTACGCTCTGTACTTGAATTCGCCCGCCGTGAGCCTCGGCCAATTCTCTGGCAATGGTAAGCCCAATGCCAGAACCGTTAACGCCTCCGGATCTGCCCTTTTTACCTCGATAGAAGCGTTCAAAAATGTATGGGAGGTCCTCCTCGGGAATTCCCATGCCTGTATCTTTAACCCCGATCCGAAGCTCACCATTCGTCTTCTTAAGGGATATGGTGACCTTTCCATCTCCAGGGGTGAACTTTAAGGCGTTGGAGAGGAGGTTGAGCAGGATCTGGCTGACCCGGTCGGTATCAATTCGAAGTTTGGGCCGGATGTTTTCTCCAACGAAGGCCAATGAGACGCCTTTTTCTTCAAACAGAGGTTTCACCTTAGCAAGAACCTTTTCGACCAGTTCCCTGAGATCAACCTCCTTCTTGTCCAGTGTAAAATAGCTGCTTTCTGCCGCCGAAAGAGCCTCCAGGTCGTCCACCAACCTGGTCAGCCGCTGGACCTCTTCGTAAACCGAAGCCATGTTCCTTTCATCCGCCGCCCACACCCCATCTTGAAAGGCCTCGATATAGCTCTGGATCGTGGCCAGAGGTGTACGCAGTTCATGGGCGAGGTTGGCGGTAAGCGTTTTTCGCAGCTTCTCCTGCTTTTGCAGACGCGAGGCCAGATGATTAAAGGCCTTGCCCAGGCGGCCGATCTCATCCCTCGAACGGATGCTCACCCGTTGATTCAGCTCACCTCTCTCCATAACCTGGGCCACCTGGGTCATCTCGCGCAAAGGCCGGGTTAAGCGCCTGGCCATCCATATGCTCAAAAGGAATGCCAAAATCCCTGCCGAAACGGCCGCCGCTAACAGGGAGTCGTTGATAGCCCCTTTAAAGGAACGGTCTTGCTTCTCCCAGACGCCATCGGAACCAGCTGGGGTGACATAGACCGTACCCACCTGCTGCTGGTCGACGATAATGGGATATCTCGTATCACGCCTTCCATTGTGTCCGGTCGTGCCTGTCTTCGCATTGGGCCTCCACTGGCCACCACCATGCATCATCGGTTTATGGTGGTGCATCATGGTTCCAGGCCGATGCGCCGGAGCCAAAGGGTCGGTTTTCCCGGACGGAGTGATCATCTCCCCATTGGCACCGATAATGTGCACATGGGTACCCATCATCGTGGCCCAACGCATCATTGGAGCCATCCATCGCTGATCCCAGCAGCCCTCCTGCTTATAGCCCTCTTTGAACATGGCCACGATGTTCCGGAGACGGGCCTCCTGATTACCCTTCAAATAGCCCTCAAATTGCCTGGAAAAGGAGTAATTGACCAGAAGGCTCACCAGGAGAACCGCCCCCAGGGCGATGGATACGAAGATGAGGGCGAACTTCAGCCACAGTTTTTTAAACATCTTCTTCTCCCTCAAATTTATAGCCCATCCCATAAACGGTCTGAATATAACGGGGATTTTTGGGATCAGGCTCAATCTTCTTCCGTAAGTTTTTGATATGGGCATCGATGGTTCGCTCATAGCCCTCGAAGTCATAGCCCTGCACTTTGTTCACCAATTGGAGACGAGAATAGACCCGGCCTGGATGTTGAGCCAGGGCAACCAGCAATTTATATTCATAGGCGGTGAGGGGGACCAACTTTCCGTTCCTTTTCACCTCATGCCTGATGAGGTCAATTGTGAGGGAGCCGTTGTGGAAACTGAGCCTATCGCGAAGGGCTTCGCTATCCCTACGGACCCTGCGGAGTATAGCTCGCACGCGCGCCACCAGTTCCTTAGGGCTGAAGGGCTTTACGATATAGTCATCCGCACCGATCATGAGGCCCTTCACCCGCTCCTCCTCGGAGGCCTTTGCCGTCAGCATGATGATCGGGACGTCCGATCTCTGGCGCAGCCTCCGGCAGATTTCCTCCCCTGCCATATCCGGCAGCATTAGATCCAGAATCACCAGGTCAGGCTTTGACCTTTCGATGAGGTCCAAGGCCCCTTGACCATCGCCGGCTACCAGAACTATGTATCCCTCCTTCTCGAGGTAGGCCCGGACGACTTCGGTGATCTTTCTCTCATCGTCTACGACGAGGATCTTCTCGTTCATTCTGAGACCTGAAATTACTCGGCTACTTTGATGATCTGCCGGGCAAGCTTTTCCGTTTCGGCCAATTGTTCCATTAAAACTTCTCGCATCAGATTGCAGGCCTGAATTACTTTCGGATTTGAAATCCGATAGTAAACGTTAACTCCGTCCCTTCTGGTGGTGACGATCCCGCTCTGACGCATCATTGCCAGGTGCTGGGAGATATTGGCCTTGGGCGCCCCTACACGTTCGGCAATTTCAGAAACCATCATCTCCGAATCACGCAGATAGTGCAAGATCTCCAGTCGCTTGGGATGGGCCAACGTTTTACAAACTTCGGCATGGAGCTCGTAGATCCGCTTTTGCAAATCCATCATTCCCCCAGGACAAATTTCATTAATTAATAGTTTCGCATTTATGAAAAAAATATAAAAGATCCCTTCCTCTGTCAAGGGGTAATTTATATTCTGTCAGCTTATCGTCCTCATCAGGGTCTGACGCGGCTCTGAATTTGCGGAATAAAGCAAAATTCCCCTTGTCCTCGATGTAGAAATATATTACTTTACATGATGGTGAGGAATCAACGCCAAAAAGAGACAGCGCTCTGATAAAGGCTCCTGAAATTGGGGGGGAAGGCCAGATGGCTTCTAAGGTCTTTGTCGGCACGAGCGGCTATAATTATCGCCACTGGTGGGACGGGGTATTCTATCCCGGGGACCTACCACAGCGGAAGTGGCTGGAGTTCTATGCCCAGTCTTTTGATACCGTCGAGCTCAACGTCTCTTTCTACAGGCTTCCGAAGAAGGCCACCTTCGAGGGCTGGCACAGGAGAACACCCGAGGATTTCGTCTTTGCGGTTAAGGGGAGCAGGTTCATAACCCACGTGAAGAAATTGAGGGACTGTGAGGAGCCTTTAAAGCTGTTTTTGGAGAACGCCAACGGTCTGAAGGAGAAGTTCGGTGTGATCTTATGGCAACTTCCTCCCGGGCTCCACCTTGACCCGGGGAGGCTGGGCGATTTTTGCGAACTGCTTGGGGAAAACGAGGTCTCCAGGGGCATACCTCAGGCCTTTGAGTTTCGACACAAAAGCTGGTTCTGTCAGGAGATTTACGACCTGCTACGAGAACATAACTTCTCATTATGCATTGCTCACTCCAACCGCTGGCCCTATGAGGAGGTCGTGACCGCTGACTTTGTCTACCTCCGTTTTCATGGCGGGACAGTCCTGTACGGCTCAAACTACTCCGATGGAGAGCTTGGGGAATGGTCCTCCAAAGTTAGGAGATGGGTCGATGAGGGCAGAACCATATTTGCCTATTTCAACAACGACGCCCATGGCTTTGCGGTACAGAATGCCCTCACCTTCAGAAAGCTTCTCACGGAAGAATAGGGTAGGTCTGTTTCGACTCTGCTAATCCTACAAATGACTATTTACAGCGGTAGGACGGCTGAAGCGTAGCCTGGTTAGGGCGGGATTGTGGAAAACCGAAAGCGGCTGTGTCCTCAGTGGATACAGCCGCTTTCTCCTGAGACAGACGCGGTTTTCTAACGCAGGACCGTCATCCTCCTGGTCTGCTTAAGCTCCCCTGCCTGGAGCCGGTAGAGATACACCCCTGAAGGGACCGGATGGCCATGCTTGTCCTTTCCGTCCCAGCGGACTTGATAGGACCCTGCCTGTTGATAGCCCTCCGCCAGCGTTGCCACCTGTTGCCCCAAGAGGTTGTAGACCTGGAGCCTCACACGGGCCGGTTCAGGCAGGGTATAGCTGATGAGGGTGGAGGAGTTGAAGGGGTTGGGATGGTTCTGAAGCAGTGTGAAGGCTTGTGGGATCCCCGCAGCCTTGCCTTCTTCCTCGGCCACGGGGGTCTCTAAAAAGGGATTTGTCCGGCGATCCTCCTTGCCATTAAAGGAAACAGATGGACATCGATCCCGCTTTTGCCTTCCGGGCTGAACTGGGATATCTGAACGACATACCGCCCATGTTGAAACACAAAGGGATGTATGGCATATTTTATATCCTGTCTCATTTTCCACCACAATTCAAGAAGAGTTAGCCTCTTACTACCAAACTCCGGCCATGTGTAAGTGGAAGTATCTTTAATGTCATTTAGCTGCCATACAAATAGATATTTAAATTTATACCATGGCTCTGGACTACTTCTCACCATTTGCATCTCATCAGGTCTGGGGTATAAACATGAGTTTGTACTTCTTGAACGCCAGTATGCCGCCTCTACCGCCAAGGAATCCGAATCAAAACGGTCGATGTCTATCCCGATAACCCTGTCAGAAGGTGTCCGCCATTCCCTATACCAACCGATCCCATAAGAGGTCTCACCCACTTTGTAGGGCGAGCTTGTGCTGTCCATCTCCCAAATCGACCTTCTTTCAATCAAAATAGAAGATCCTGATGGCAATAGTTCTGTGACAAATTTGACCAGTTGATCATACTCGGCTAACGATATTGAGGGGTTGGCTGTAGGCGGCTTGGAGTGGGCCTCCATCTTAACCACAATCTTCTCTACCGCCTCCTGCCTAAACGTGTCACCTCCGGGAAGATAAATATGAAGTCCCATATTATTTTTAACGACATATATACTATTAACAGTATCACCAGTTACTAACATCCAAGATCTGTCTCCAAGAAGAGAACCTGTAAAAGACCCGTAAAGTGCACTGGCAGCAGGCCAATTTTTACCAGCTAAATAAACCACCCTCTGAGCTTCTGCGATAGAGGGAAATTCAGAAATCCAATATCTTATCTCCCCATAAGTTATCCCAAGTTCATAGTAAACAGCTGGTACATCTTGTTGAGGAATCCAATCGGGAGGAGAACTATAGCTAAAATGGCGGGTTTCTTTATGTTCTATCAGCCTGACGCCAGGGGTATCGGCGGAGGTCAACAGATACTCCTGCCACCTTTCGTAGATATCTTGGGTTCTTGGGCTGGATTCCTCTGGCCCTGATAAAAAAACCCCATCAGCATAACAGCAACAAAGATCTTTTTGTCTTTCATACAGATGCACCTCCTTAAAGCACAGTGTCGGATACCCACGGTCCTAATCGACCTGTTGATACGACCATGGATCTCCTGTATCCCACTGTCCTTCAGGAATAGCGTAGTATAAAACTTCTGTCTTGTAATCCCCGTTGATATCCATACCAGTGGGCACATAGGGACTGCTTTTATTCGTTCTCATAGTAGCATCGTAGACACCACCTGAATAATAAGCAACTTGGTGGAAATACCACCAACAATAATCCCAGTAGGGTACCCCAAGCTCCGGTGGGGGAGGCTCAGGATCGAGGGTCCAACCGTCAGGACCATACTGAGCCCCTGACGGATTACCTATAGGATCTATAGGCTTGTACCAAAATCTATCGTGGGGCCAACCACCATAGATGTCGTCCTCTATGCTCGAAGGATCGGTTATTCTCCTCACCGAGCTTGAGGCACCGATAGCCCTTGTAAGGACATGGACGTATGCCGACATATCCTGGCAATCTCCCTCGGCATCGCTCATAAACTGCGTAAGATGAAACGTCATGCCAGAAGTGTGGGTTATCCCACCATTGTAAGTCACGTTCAGATTCGAATAGGTCCCAGTAGTTATGGCCTCCATCGCTGTCGTCGCAGAGGTCTTTCCGCTGGCCCAGTTGCATGCTTTTATCAGGACATAGTAGACCCACGGCTCTTCCATAGGCGATTGGGGTGGGGCCAGAACTATGTAAAGCGTGTTCGAAGAGGTGCCATCATTCACCCAATCATATGGATCAGCATAGCGAAACTGCCATTGCCAGGAGGCCGTGCCTATCCCCACAGAGCCTGGAGTGCTCCCGGAGACGGTGAAACTAACCCAGCCTGACTGGCCATCCGTAAAGCTCACCAACTGCTCTCCCAGACCCCCCAGAGAACCTGTCCCTATCCCCCTCACATAGGCCTCGGAAAGCTGGGAAGCAGTGAACTTCGCCCCCCACCTTCCCGGGACTGGTGTTCATCACATAGGCCACGGGCTCATACCTGTCCAGCGCCGGATACCACTCAGGGGTTGCCACATCGATAGTGGCATTTTTACGGATATTCAAGGCACTCGACCCCGTCCAGCCATAGAACCACACATTTGTCACCGTTACTTCCGGCGGGGGATCGTAGGCAAGGGGACCCTGGCTGACGATGAGCAATCCCACCAGGCATGTCCACAATATAATAAACCCTCTTCTCATCTGCAAACCCTCCTGTCTTAAGACCACCTCGACACTTCTCTCAATCCTCTAAGACCTCCATTTCGTTGAGGAATATGTGCGCAAGCCAGGCAGGCTCAGTGCCAGGATGGTCCCTTAAAACCATCCTGAGCCATCCCTTTGCCTCCTTCAGGTTGTGGAGAAAGAACAGGTTGATCCTGCCGATCTGATAGGCTGCATAGGCGTAGATCTGAGGATCAGAAGAGGCCCTCTTCTTCAGGATCTTTCTGCACCGAGAAAGGGCAGACTCGTATCTTCCCTTTGCAATATCTATGTGTGCAAGAGCATACTCCGTCGAGGAGGTGGCAGTGCCATCTTCAGGGAACTGGGCCTCTAGTTGGGTAAACCAGACATCAGCTTCTTCGTATCTACCCATCCACATGTAGCTCAGCCCCACATCGTAGGTGGCCTCAGCTCTGATCGACCGGGGATACCGCTCATCTGAGGCTATCGATCTATAGGCCTCTATGGCTTGGAGAAAATCGCCCTGTCTACGTAACGAATCCCCAACCGCAAGAACGGACCTGTCCTCTGGCCCTATGGTTACTACGATCTCCCTCTTCCCCTTCCCGGAGACCTGGACCTTACCCTCTCCCATCCTGCCGGAGAGGGTGACCCCGGTGAAGGCAATGACAGTGATAAAGCCTAAAGGCCATCTTAGACGGCTTATCTGCCTCATAGCTGTTCAACCCCCTTCATTGAACCAGCAGCATCCTGCTTGTCCGGACAAAATCCCCCGATGTTAACTTGCAGAGATACACCCCGCTTGCAACCCTGCGACCGAGTTCATCCCTCCCATCCCAGGTCGCGGA